>NZ_JBSPUF010000001.1:298550-503067 GCF_056861425.1 Stenotrophomonas sp. 21LCFQ19
CCAACCCGGCCGCCCCCATCGTGCCGCCCCGCCCTCCCCCCCCCCAACCCCCCCCCCCCCCCCCCCCCCCCACTACAGATGAAGCTGCAGTCCGTTCTACGCCGACTGCAGCTGCGCCAGGAACCGGCGCGGTGCGCCATCAAAACCGCCGTTGGACATGAACACCACGTGGTCGCCAGCAGCTGCAACGTCGCCGAGCGTGGACAACAAGGCATCCGTATCCGCCACGGCCTGCGCATCGCCACGCACCGCATCGATCACCTTTGCCGCGTCCCACGGCAGCTCAGGCCGGGCCAGGAATACCACCGCATCGGCGATATCCAGCGACGGCGCCAACGCATCCGAGTGCGCACCCAGCCGCATTGAATTGCTGCGCGGCTCCATCGCCACCACGATGCGCGCATCGCCAACCTTGGCCCGCAGGCCTTCCAACGTGGTGTGGATGGCGGTCGGGTGATGGGCGAAGTCGTCGTAGATGGTGATGCCCTGCGCCTGTCCGATGACTTCCATGCGCCGCTTGACGCTGTGGAAGCCAGCCAAGGCCGGCGCGACGCTGGCAACGTCGACGCCCACCGCATGCGCTGCAGCCAGGGCCGCGAGCCCATTGAGCACGTTGTGCCGGCCCAGCAGCGACCATTCAACGGTCGCCAACTCGGCACCGCGATGCAGCACCGCAAAGGCGCTGCCATCCTGGTTGATCAGGCGTGCGCTCCATTCCAGCGACGGATCAAAACCGAAGCGCTCCACCGGCGTCCAGCAGCCCATCGCCAGCACTTCGGCAAGGTACTTGTCCTCGCCATTGACGATCAGGCGACCACGACCAGGCACCGTGCGTACCAGATGATGGAACTGGCGCTGGATAGCGGCCACGTCCGGGAAGATGTCGGCGTGATCGAATTCCAGATTGTTGAGGATGGCGACCAAGGGGCGGTAATGGACGAACTTGCTGCGCTTGTCGAAGAACGCCGTGTCGTATTCGTCAGCTTCCACCACAAAAAGTGGTCGATTTGACACTGATCGATCCGAAAGGATCGATGCGTCCTCCCCTTCCCCCGCCGGGGGGACAAAGGGCCTGCCCCCGCGAAGGCGGGGGTGCCCCGAAGGGGCGGATGAGGGTAAGGCCTTACCCGCACTCCCAGCCAGCGACCTACCCAACCGCGCCGACACCCCGAAATCCTCCGCCACGCCACCGATCAGGAAGCCCGGCTCACGCCCGGCCGCCTGCAGCAGGAAGGACAGGATGGTGGTGGTGGTGGTCTTGCCGTGCGTGCCGGCCACCGCCAGGGTGTCGCGGCCCGGCAGCACCTGCTCGGACAGCCATTGCGCGCCCGATGTATAGCGTCGGCCCGAATCAAGCACCGCCTCTACCGCCGGGTTGCCGCGCGAGAGCGCGTTGCCGACCACTACCTCGTCGCAATCGGGACTGATATTGCCCGGCAGATAGCCCTGTGAAAGGCTGATCCCCAAGGTTTCCAATTGGGTGGACATCGGCGGGTATACCGCCTGATCGCTGCCTTCGACCTGATGACCGAGTTCGCGGGCCAGAGCGGCCACGCCGCCCATGAAAGTGCCGGCAATGCCGAGGATATGGATCTTGCTCATCCCCAGATTGTCGCCGATGCGCCGGTTTAGGGGTATCCAGATCCAAGTTGAGCTGTATCCCCAATCGCCTGTAGGGGATTCCCCGATACCGTCACGCGACATTCACAATGAAAATACGTGACGCCAGCCTCAGTATCCCTCAGGTCCTACTCCCCAAGAGGCCATCCCCAGGGAGCTCATGCTGATGGGGCCGTGAGCACGCCCTTAGCTGGCTTTTTATAAGCGAAACGCCCGGTTCCAGCACATGGCCCCGGGCGTTTCTGTATGCGCGGCCGCCGCAGCGAGCACGCAGATGGGCGCACGGCGGTCAGCCGCCGGCGCCCTGCATCATCAGCGCTTGATCGCCGCCAGGATGCGGGCCAGCACTTCGTCCAGCGCGCCAACGCCGTCCACGCGCGCCAGGGTGCCCTTGGCGGCGTAGAAGTCGATCACCGGTGCGGTGGAATCGTTGTAGACCTGCAGGCGCTGACGCACCGATTCCGGGTTGTCATCGGCGCGGCCCTGCTCCTGGGCGCGGCCAGCGATGCGCTCGACCAGCAGCTCGGTCGGCACGTCCAACTGCACGATGGCATCCAGCGGCTGGTTCAGCTTGGCCAGCAGTTCGCCCAGCGCGTTGGCCTGGGCCACGTTGCGCGGGTAACCATCCAGGATGAAGCCCTTGGCGGTATCGGCCTGCGACAGGCGCGATTCCAGCATGCCCAGCAGGATGTCGTCGGACACCAGGTTGCCGGCATCCATCACCGCCTTGGCCTGCTTGCCCAGCTCGGTGCCGGCAGCCACTTCGGCGCGCAGCAGGTCACCGGTGGAAATGTGCGGAACCTGCAGTTGTTCCTTCAGGCTCGTAGCCTGTGTGCCCTTGCCCGAACCGGGCGGTCCCAACAGAACCAATCGCATTCCTGACTCCCATATGTTTTGAGGAAACGGGACGGACAGCGGCGTTAGACTCATGGGCCGATTCACGCTGCACCGCAATATGTGCAGCTTACCGCATCCGGCCAATGTCCCGGAATGTCCTCCCGCTCTGGAGAGTATTGCCCATGTCCAAAGGCACCTTGCTGTATGCCCAGTCCGGCGGCGTCACCGCCGTCATCAACGCCACCGCCTCGGCCGTCGTTGCCGAGGCAAGAACCAGGAAAATCAAGGTGTTGGCTGCGCGCAACGGCATCCTCGGCGCATTGCGCGAGGAGCTGATCGACACCTCGAAGGAGTCGGCCGCCAACATCGCCGCACTGGCCCACACCCCGGGCGGCGCGTTCGGCTCGTGCCGCTACAAGCTCAAGTCGCTGGAGGCCGACCGCGCCAAGTACGAGCGCCTGCTGGAGGTTTTCAAGGCGCACGACGTGCGCTGGTTCCTCTACAACGGCGGCAACGACTCGGCCGACACCGCGCTCAAAGTTTCGCAGCTTGCCAAGGAATACGGCTACCCGCTGACCTGCGTGGGCGTACCCAAGACCATCGACAACGACCTGGCGGTCACCGACACCTGCCCGGGCTTCGGCTCGGCAGCCAAGTACACCGCAATCTCGGTGCGCGAAGCCGCGCTGGACGTGGCAGCGATGGCCGAGACCTCCACCCGGGTCTTCATCTACGAGGCGATGGGTCGCCATGCCGGTTGGCTGGCCGCAGCTGCGGGCCTGGCTGGCGAGAACCCCGACGACGCACCGCAGATCATCCTGTTGCCGGAGCGCGCCTATGACGAGCCGGTGTTCCTGGCCAAGGTCAAGCAGACGGTCGAGAAAGTCGGCTTCTGCGTGGTGGTGGCCAGCGAAGGCATCCACACCGCCGACGGCCAGTTCGTCGCCGATGCCGGCGGGGCCAAGGATTCTTTCGGCCACACCCAGCTCGGCGGCGTGGCTTCGTACCTGGCCGGCAAGGTCAAGGCCGAACTCGGCTACAAGGTGCACTGGACCCTGCCCGACTACCTGCAGCGCTCGGCCCGCCATATCGCCTCCAAGACCGACTGGGAACAGGCACAGGCGGTGGGCAAGGCAGCGGTGCAGTTCGCACTGAAGGGACAGAACTCGGTGATGCCGGTGATCGTGCGCAGCTCGGACGTGCCGTATCGCTGGAAGATCGAAGCCGCGCCGCTGTCCAAGGTCGCCAACCACGAAAAGAAGATGCCGGCCAGCTTCATCCGCAAGGACGGCTTCGGCATCACCGAGAAGGCGCGCCGCTACCTGCAGCCGCTGATCCGCGGCGAAGCGCCGCTGCCGTACGGCCGCGACGGCCTGCCGAAGTACGTGACCCTGAAGAACGTCGCCGTGGCGAAGAAGCTGGCAGCCTGGGAAGGCTGATGTCGCGCCGTCGCCGGTGCTGTCTGCGGCCTCCACGCCGCTTCACCGCTGGTTCCAGGGCGATGCAGTGCATCGCCCTGCTGCTGTGCATGGCATCCGCGCAACTGGCCGGCGCCTACACACCGCAGGATGGCGACATCGTCTTCCACACCTCCACCTCCAGCCAAAGTGCAGCAGTACAGGCCGCCACCGGCTCGCGTTACAGCCATATGAGTGTCGTCCTGCTGCGTGGCGGTCAAGCCCAGGTATTGGAAGCGGTGCAGCCGGTGCGGTATACGCCCTTGCAGGCCTGGTTGGATCGCGGTGCGCAGCGTCACTATGTGATCAAACGCCCATCAAGACCGCTGACACCGGCAAACAAGGCCCGGATGCACACCGCCGCCGCACGCTATGTGGGCCGCCCCTATGACCTGGGCTTCGCGTGGTCTGACCAACGCATCTATTGCTCGGAGCTGGTGTGGAAGCTGTACCGCGACGCCGCCGGCATCGAACTGGCGCCACTGGCGCGCCTGGACAGCTTCAACCTGCAGGCGCCTGTGGTCCGCAGCAAACTGCGCGAACGTTACGGCAACCATGTCCCGTTGGCCGAGCCGGTGATTTCGCCAGCGGCCATCTTCGCCTCACCCTTGCTGGTGACGGTTGACCAGCGCTGACGGAAGCACGGCGTAGTGCCGAGCCATGCTCGGCAGAGGCTTTCCCGGCAACGCTCCAGCCGAGCATGGCTCGGCTCTACCGGTTGTGCTTTCCCGGTAACGCTCCAGCCGAGCATGGCTCGGCTCTACCGGTTGTGCTTTCCCGGTAACGCTCCGGCCGAGCATGGCTCGGCTCTACCGGTTGTGCTTTCCCGGTAACGCTCCAGCCGAGCATGGCTCGGCTCTACGGTTAAAGCCTGATCACGCATTACTTCAGACAGGTGTGCCGCCCCGGTGGGCGGCGCATTCTTCGCCCAAGGCCTCCACACAGGCGGTGCAGCATGTTCCGCAAGATATTGATCGGGATGCTTGGCGTTCTCATCGTCTGCGGCTTGGCCGCGGCAGGCTACCGCGTTGGCCAGCAGCTCGCGCAGCACGACAGGACCGCCACCGCTGGCTGATGCACTCCGGCTTCAGCCCTTCGCAGCCACCTCCCTGACGCTACCTGGGAAGGCTGGTTGACGCATTTCAAATTTACTCCGCAGCGGCTACGATCAGCGCTTCAGGCGGGGGGGCCTATCAACATGTCGTCAGTCATATTCCGCTGCGCCACGATGGCGCTGGTCCTGCATGCCACATGCGCTGGCGCAGTCACCCAGCAACAAGTCTCACCGACGGCCCAGGCAGTGGAGCAGGCAAGCCTGACAGAGCCGACTGAAGCCGTTCCCGCGATTCCCGCGGGCATCCCGGTTTTCATTGAAATCGCCGAACCGCTGGCATCCTCCACACACAAACGCGGCGACATTTTCGCCATCACCCTGGCCGAACCGCTGGTTCTCGACGGCGTCGAACGACTGCCCCGCGGAACCCGTGGGACTGGCGAAATCGTGCACGCAGCTGCCGCACGCGGTGGTGGAGCTCCCGGCGAACTGTTGATTGCTGCACGCACGCTGGAAACGGCACAAGGCCCACTGCTGCTACGTGGCTTCAAGCTCGGGGCAACCGGCGATGACAACAGCGGCATGGCGATCGGCGTATCAATCGCTGCGGGCCCGTTCGCCATGTTCATCAGGGGCAGGGAAATCGTGATTCCCGCCGGTACGCGCGGCGTCGCCAAAACCAAGGCTGCACCAGCACCCGCTGCAAGCGCAGCGTCCGCGGCCGACATCGAAGTCCGGGCCCAGCCAGGTGCCGCAAGCGCGGTCGATCCGGCTACCGCACCCCCGGACAACATCACTGCAACTGCAGTACCCGCCATTACATCCCAGCCGGAAACCCCGGTCCAACCCAAGGAGTAGTTCGATGCGTCTACGTTCGTGCGCAGTGGTCCTTTCTGCCAGTCTGCTCACCCCGTTCGGTGTGTTCGCGCAACAAGTGCAGGCACCGCCGGCTAGCGATGCCGCTGTCACCGCGCAGGAAGCGCCTCCGGCCGACGCACCGTCAGCCACCGCCCCTGAAGAAGCTGAAGCCGCCGACACCTCGGCCACGCCAACGCAGGCTGCTGACGCTGCCGTCGCCGACAGCCCTGTCGCAGGGGAGACCGCTGCCCACAGCGGGCTGATCGCCCCTGCCCCCGCCGACAAGGCCCAGATCGTCTTCTTCCGCCCGTCAAAGTTCACTGGCGGCGCAATCGGCTTCAAGGTCCGCGAAGGTGAGCAGGAACTGGGCAAGCTGCGCAGTGGCAACTATTTCATCCACCTCGCTGAGCCAGGCACCCACGAATACACCGTCCACTCCGAAGCCAAAGACGTACTGAGCATGGAAGTGGAAGAAGGCGAGACCTACTTCGTGCAGGGAACGATCACCATGGGTGTGTTCGCTGGCCGCCCCAACCTGTCACCTTCCGACGAAGGTACCTTCAATGGCATGGCTGACAAGCTGAAGCTGCGCGAATAAGCAGCGCAACGGGAGAACAGCCTTGATCCTGCCGCACTCAGCGGCAGGGTCTGCCTTCCATCTGCAGGCGCGCCGAATACGCCGGCAATGCCGCCAGCCGCCCGGCCGCCGCCTGCGCCTTGGCGTCACCCAGATAGACCCGGTTCTGGCCCTGCCCGTCCAGCGCGACCTGCTGCCCGGCCGGCTTGCGCCACACTTCGATCACGGCCTGTTGCGTGCTGCAGGATGCCGAGGGAATACGTGCCACTTCATTGAGCTTCCAGCCAGCCGCCTCGCTGGGGTTGACCTTGCTGGCATCCAGGAACACCGCACGCGGCTGGCACTGCGGGCTGGTGCGCACCAACTGCATGTCATACGGCTGCGCCGCCGTGCCGGTGAAGTGGCCTTCGATGCGGGTACAGGCTTCTGGGATCTGCCGCACCGTATGCACCGCGCCAGTGGCCTGCGCGCTGGCTGCCGGGCGTTCGATCTCGGGCTTGGCGTTGGCCGCCAGCAACGGCAGCGGCGACAAGGCCGTCACGGCAAGGACTAGCAGGGCTTTCATCGGCAGCGATTCCACATGGACAGATACGCGACGTTGCCAGCATCCGACTGAACCCAACAGCAAGCAGCGGTGGCTGGCGGTCGAGACAGCTGGCAGTCATACTCAGGCCGCCTCAGAGTGTTTGAACACAGCGACACGTACCACAGCCGCACGCGGCCCGGGTCTGTTCCAGTGCTTCGATCTACCCGGCGTGTCCCCGCTTCATCCACAGCTGGATGGCATCCACCAACGCTGGAGGGGTCATGCTCGAACAGTACGGTCTTGTGCTTTCGCTTGTCTGCGCCGCTGTCGCCATCGTCTACGGCATCATCTCGGCCCAATGGGTCCTACGACAACCTGCCGGCAATGCCCGCATGCAGGAAATCGCCGCCGCCATCCAGGAAGGCGCGCGGGCCTACCTCAACCGCCAGTACCTGACCATCGCCATCGTCGGCGTGGTGTTGTTCGTGCTGGTCGGCGTCTTCCTCAGCTGGTACACGGCGATCGGTTTTGCGGTCGGCGCGGTGTTGTCCGGTGCTGCCGGCTATATCGGCATGAACGTGTCGGTACGTGCCAACGTGCGCACCGCCGAGGCGGCCCGCAACGGCATGAGCGCGGCCATGGATGTGGCGTTCCGCGGCGGTGCGATCACCGGCATGCTGGTGGTCGGGCTGGGCCTGCTTGGCGTGGCCGGCTACTACCTGATCCTGCAGCGCATGGGCCTGAGCCAGGCCGACAACCTGCACGCCTTGGTCGGATTGGCATTCGGCAGTTCCTTGATCTCGATCTTCGCGCGCTTGGGCGGCGGTATCTTCACCAAGGGTGCGGACGTCGGCGCAGACCTGGTCGGCAAGGTCGAAGCCGGCATTCCCGAGGACGATCCGCGCAATCCGGCGGTGATCGCCGACAACGTCGGTGACAACGTTGGCGACTGCGCCGGCATGGCCGCTGACCTGTTCGAGACCTATGCGGTGACGGTGATCGCCACCATGCTGCTCGGCGGCATGATGATGGCCGAAGTCGGCCGCAACGCGGTGCTGTTCCCACTGGTGCTGGGCGGCGTGTCGATCATCGCCTCGATCATCGGCGCGTTCTTCGTCAAGGTGAAAGCCGGCGGCTCGATCATGGGCGCGCTGTACAAGGGCGTGATCGTCTCCGGCGTGCTGGCCGCGATTGCCTTCTGGCCGGTGACCACGCAGCTGATGGCCGACTCCAGCCACGGCGCCACCAACCTGTATATCTGCGCCTTGATCGGGCTGGTGCTGACCGGCCTGATCGTCTGGATCACCGAGTACTACACCGGCACCCAGTACAAGCCGGTGCAGCACGTGGCGCAGGCATCGACCACCGGCCACGGCACCAACATCATCGCCGGCCTCGGTGTCTCGATGAAATCCACCGCACTGCCGGTTATCGCAGTGTGTGTGGCGATCTGGTCTGCGTTCCACTTTGGCGGCCTGTACGGCATTGCCATCGCCGCGACGGCGATGCTGTCGATGGCCGGCATGATCGTCGCACTGGATGCGTACGGCCCGATTACCGACAACGCCGGCGGTATTGCCGAAATGGCCGAGCTGCCATCGGACATCCGCGACATCACCGATCCGCTCGACGCAGTGGGCAATACCACCAAGGCGGTAACCAAGGGTTATGCGATTGGTTCGGCGGCATTGGCGGCACTGGTGCTGTTCGCCGACTACACCCACAACCTGCAGGTGGCGCATCCGGGCGAGGCCTTTGCTTTCGATCTGTCCGACCACACGGTGATCATCGGCCTGCTGATCGGCGGTTTGATCCCCTATCTGTTCGGCGCGATGGCGATGGAAGCGGTAGGCCGAGCGGCCGGTGCGGTGGTGGAAGAAGTACGCCGCCAGTTCCGCGAAATCCCCGGCATCATGCAGGGCACGGCCAAGCCGCAGTACCACAAGGCGGTGGACATGCTGACCCGCTCGGCGATCAAGGAAATGATCGTGCCTTCATTGCTGCCGGTCGCAGTGCCGGTGGTGGTTGGCCTGCTGCTTGGGCCGAAGGCATTGGGTGGTTTGTTGATCGGCACCATCGTCACCGGCCTGTTCGTGGCGATCTCGATGACTACCGGCGGCGGTGCCTGGGACAACGCCAAGAAGTACATCGAGGACGGTCACTTCGGCGGCAAGGGCAGTGAAGCGCACAAGGCCGCTGTGACTGGCGATACGGTCGGCGATCCGTACAAGGACACGGCAGGGCCGGCGATCAATCCCCTCATAAAAATCATCAATATTGTCGCGCTGCTGTTGGTGCCGCTGCTTTAATTCTGCCTGACAGCGAAAAGCTGCCCTCACCCCAACCCCTCTCCCGCCTGCGGGAGAGGGGCTCTTGTATCCAGCAGCGTGGTGACCGGAAAGTGCACGAAGCGTCGTAGCACTTGTAGGAGCGGCGTCAGACGCGAAGCTGACATCGCATCAGCCAAACGTAAAACACCCCAACCAACTCCACTCAACCCGATCGCTTCACCGCATACACCCGACCATCATTTCCACCACCGCAATAGAACAGCTCGCCACCATCCGCCTCCAGCCCACTGACACTGATGCCTTCCGGCATCTGCAGGCGCTCGAGCACCTCGCCGGTATCGGCCTGCAGGCGGCGGATGTCACTCCGCCCTGCTTCGCCCGTGGCATGCCAGAGTTCCCCATCCACCCAGGTCACGCCGGTGACGAAGCGATCGGATTCGATCGTGCGCAGGATCTTGCCGTTGGCCGGATCAATCTGGTGAATCTTCCGCTGCCGGTACTGCCCCACCCACAGGCTGCCTTCCGCCCAGGCCATGCCCGAATCCATTCCATTGCCCGGTGCCGGGATCGATGCCAGCACCTCGCCACTTTGCGGATCGATCTTGTCGATACGCGCTTCGGCGATCTGCCAAAGATAGGTTCCATCGAACGCAGTACCGGCGTCACAAGGCACGGCCAAGCTACGCAACGTCCCGCCATCACGCGGATCGAAGGCCACCAGCGCCGCACCCGTTGCGGCCCAGACGTTTTTTCCATCGAAGCTGACGCCATTGATGGTGTCCGAACCGGCGAACGGGCCGTACTTGCGTACCACCTCGGCAGGGCGGACCTTGGCCGCCGCAAGCTTGGGATTCAGGGTTTGGGTATTCATCGCTGCGATCTCCTGGCATGTCCTCGATTGGCTGCCTGCCAGCGACACTAGTCAATCGGCAGCGCAGCAGGGAGTAACAAGATCGTCGTGAATCCGCTCAGCGGCACCGCGCGCCAACGCTGCGCTCGTCCACGTCCAATCGCGTACACACGCCCTGCTGCCTCCAGCTCCAGCAGCGCCCGCTGCGCGTTGCGCTGGCTCTGGCCCAAGGCCAAACCCAATGCCGAGGTCGACCAGGCCGCGCCATCGGCAAGCAACGCGAGCAGCGCGCCTTGTTCCCCCTCGATGGGCGGGAGCAATACCTTCACCGCGGTCGCCGAACAAGGCGACAGGCGGAAGCCAGCAGCAGTCGCTTCAATCTTCGCCTGCACCGCGATGAGCCCACGCAGGCGACCGATCTCCACACGCAGCCGGGCGCGCAGCGTCTCGTCGTAGTGATGCATGGAAAATGCGCGGCTGATCAGCACATCGCGGTCAACCTCACCCGGCCAGGCCTCGGCCAGCGCACGGGCAAGCGCGAACAGCACCGGACGCCTTGCCAGCGATTGCCAGCCTGCACCAGACCTGATGCCGCGCTGGCACCCGTCAACGATCAGTGCGCCGGAATCCAACAGCTGCTGCACCTGGTCAATACGCAGCAGCTGATCCGCCCCTGCGCCAAGGCAGCGCGCGGCCGGCCGGTCCAACTTGATGCGAGCTTCATCTACTTCCGCCTGCAGCGCGGCTACACCTGCTTGCACCGCAGCCATCCGTGCACGTTCCAGCAGCGCGCGTGCCTGCGCAATTCGCATCCTGCGCAGTGCCAAGGTCGCAGCAGTCAGATCAGCCATGGCGCTCAGCGCGGGCGGCAGCTGCCTTCCCTCCAACCTGGCCAGTGCATGCGCTGCTTCATCCAGCTTGCCCAGCAGCAGCGCTCGCCGCGCCAGGATCAACCAGGCCTGCAGTGCATTGGCCGCATCACCCTGCGCATCAAGCACGGTCGCGATGGATGACAGCGGTTCGGAGTTGCCGCCAAGTTCCCGCAGCGCCAGCGCCACTTCGGCTTCGGCCAGACCGCAGCGTGCGCGTGCGAGGACTTCATGTGCGCCGAAGCCACGTTGCGCACGTCGCAGCAGCTCGCGTGCACGGCTCAGGTCCCCCAACTGGGCCATCGCGATTCCGCGGAGCGCCAGTGCAGGAGGATCGTCACGCAATGCGACGTGCTTGAGCGCAGTGAGTACGTCACCTGTAGCCAGGGCGCGTGCGGAAGCTGCGATCAGGGAATCCATGGGGGCAGGCTAACTGCGGGCGGGCGTGGATGCACTTTTCCGCGATGCTGCGCCTGCGCAGGCAGTCGAGTCATCCCTAGGGGGAATGCCTGCGCGCTGCAAGACAACCGCTAAAAAGCGCCCTCACCCCTACCCCTCTCCCGCAACGCGGGAGAGGGGACAGCCCACTTTCCTGCGGGACGAAGGGACAGCCCACGCCTGCGGGGAATCAGGGGCTGTCGCTTACCTGCGATTGATGAAGAACTCCACCGGCACCATCACCTCCACCGGGTCGCCAGCGACGTCCGCTGGCGGTGCCGGCACCGGTGTTGCGCGCGCCACCGTTTCCAGCGTGGCCTCGTCCAGGCTGTCATGACCGCTGCTGCGACCGATCCGGGCATTGCTGACCCTGCCCTGCCTGTCCACGCTGAAGCGCACATAGGCCACGCCTTGCTGGCGCAGACGCTCGGCCAGGCGTGGGTAGCGGCGGTATTTTTCCAGATGCCCCAGCAGCTGCCCTTGCCAGGTAACCGAGGCCTGCGCCTGTTGCCCGGCCGTGGTCTGGCGGGCAGCGTAGCGCTCACTGGACTTGGCGCTGACATCTGGCGGCGCCAGGGTCTGGTCAACGGTGTGGGCGTCGGAGGCAGGTACCTGTTCGCGCGGTTGCGGCGGCACGTACGCGTCAACCACCTCCGGCTCCTGCGGCGGTGGCTCGCGTTCCACGCGCGGCGCTGGGGTCGGCTCGCTGCGTTGCTGCTCCTGCTGCGGCGGACCCTGCGGGATCTCGGTTGGTGCGGCGGGTGGAGCCTCGGGCGTCTCGGCCAGATCGACCATTACCGCTTCCAGCGGTTGCTGGTCGGCCAGCACGGGCGGCGTGCGCAGACTCCACCACAGCGCCGCGCCGATGACCACGGCGTGCAGCAGCAGCGCCAGCGCGAAACTGCCGCCCCAACGCAGGCGGGAGGATGCAGTAGCGGCGGTCACGGCGACTGCTCTACCCCGACCAGCGCCACTTTCAGGTAACCGGCGCGACGCAGCAGGTTCATGGCTTCCATCAGGTCGCCATAGCTGACCGAACGGTCGGCGCGCAGGAAAATGCGCTGCGAATGATCACCCTGGGTGCGTTTCTCCAGTTCCGCCGCCAGCGCGTCAGCCGACACCGCAGTCTCACCAATGCGCAGCGACAGATCGGCCTGTACGGTGAGGAACAGCGGTTCGGCATCGCGCGGCTGAGGCTTGGCGCTGCTGGCCGGCAGTTCCACCGGTACATCGACGGTGGCCAGCGGCGCGGCCACCATGAAGATGATCAGCAGCACCAGCATCACGTCGATGAACGGGGTGACATTGATCTCGTGTGCTTCGTCCAGCGCTTCGTCGTCGGACTCGCGGGGAGTACGGATTGCCATTGCCAGGCCTCAGCGCGCGTCGCGCGGCAACGCGCGGCCGCAATCCAGATCGCGCGAGACGATCTGCTGCACGCTGGCGGAGATGTCACCGCCCAGTGCCCGCAGGCTCAGCAGGCGGCGACTGAAGTGGTTGTAGATCACCACCGCGGGGATCGCCGCGACCAGGCCCATCGCGGTGGCCAGCAAGGCTTCGGCGATGCCCGGTGCAACCACGGCAAGATTGGTGGTATTGGACGCGGCGATGCCGACGAAGCTGTTCATGATGCCCCACACGGTGCCGAACAGACCGACGAACGGTGCCACCGCACCGATGCTGGCCAGCAGACCGACACCGCTGCGCAGGCGCCGGCTGTTACCCAGCTCGATGCGCTCAAGCCGCGAACCGAGACGTTCCTTGACGCCATCATGGCCCTGCGCATCGGCGGACAAGGCCAGCTCGGTACGCGCCGCACCCAGCATGCTGCGTGCAAGGTCCGATTGCTGCAGCAACGGCTGCGCCTCCGCACTATCGAGGCTGCCACTGACCTCCAGCACCTCGCGCGCGGCCTGCAGCTCACGGCCGATACGACCAAGCTCCAATGTCTTGGCGATCAGGACCGTCCAGGTTGCCAGCGATGCCAATGCCAGGCAGATCATCACCGCCTGCACCACCCAGTCGGCGGACTGGTACATGGCCCAGGGCGTGAGTGCCTGTGTGCTAGCGGTCGAGGAAATGTCAGCGTGCATGGAAAGATTCCGGATCGTCGTGGAAGAAAGTCGCACTGGCGATCTGGCTGGTGCGTTGAACGTGGTACGAACAGATGTCGCATCGGGCTGATGCAGGTGGAAGCGCGGCGACGGCGACGGACTGCATCATGGCTGCTCGCCACCATCGGCCGGCTCACGCGGGCTGGGCCGCGACAGCACATAAGCGGCGCTGGCCAGGAAAAAAATCGCCACAGGCACAGCCAGCTTCCAGCTCGGATGCGCGCCGATGAAGAACAACACGTAGCCCAGCGCCATGCCGCCAGCGGCAAAGCACTTGCCCTTGCGGCTCACCGCGCCCTGCTCGCGCCACAGCCGCAACGGCCGACCGTAGCGCGGATGCTGCAACAGCCACGCTTCAAAGCGTGGCGAGGATTTGGAAAAGCACCACACCGCCAGGATCAGGAAGATGGTGGTCGGCATCACCGGCAGCAAGGCACCGATCACGCCCAGCGCCACCATCAACCAGCCCATGCAGAACCACAGCCAGCGGATCACGTCGCTGCCTTCATGGTGGCTGCTGGTGCGTCCCCCTGCATCAGGCGAATTCCTGCTCGACGTAGCCACGCACCGTGCGGAACGCAGCATTGGCGCCTTCGATGGCCGCCGCTTCCTGCGCTTCGGTCATGCTGATGCCATCCAGCGACGCAGTGAACTCACGCCAGTGGCGGGCGGCGCCATCCGGATGCGCGGCCAGGTGGCTGGCACCAAACGCCGCGCCCAAGCCCAGCTTGCCAGCCAGCTTGAACAGGATGGTGCCACCGAGGTTGGAGCCTTCAGCCACGTACAGCCAACCCAGCGCCTGCGGCAGCTCGATGTCGTCGGGGATGACGGCGGCGCTGTCGGCGGGAACGTCCTGTTGCAGGTCACCCAGATCAGCAACGATCTGCTGCAGGCGCTGGCGCTGTTCCAGATCCGGCAACAGCGCGCGCAGCAACGGCGTTGCATACAGCGCCTGGATGTCGCGGTGGAAACGGTATTGCACGCGCACGAACTTGGCGAAGCGCTCGCGGCTGGCAAAGATGTCCTCGGACATGATCCGCTTGTCCAGGGAATCGTGGGTGGTGCTGGTAGCCGCCTTCAGGCGCTGGCTACGGGTGGGAGCTGCAATGGTTTCGGTCGTGGTCATGGTCTGCAACAACGAAGCGGAGGGGGAAACCGGCTGCCTTTTTTTATGGAAGGGCCGGTCGTCCTGATTGAGACGTCTGCCGGGGGCCTTCCCCCAAGTGGCCTGCATGGTGTGCTGCAACCGGCGATCCCGGCGCTGCCGCGCCGGGATCACCTGCTGCATCGATCACACCCTATCCATCAGTAGCGGAAGGTCAGTGCCATCCGCGCGGTACGGCCCGGTGCCGGCAGGATGCCCAACGCCAGCGGGTCCAGGTAGTAGCGGTCGGTGGCGTTGTCCAGGTTGACGTCCAGGTTCCACTGGTCATTGAACGACCAGCTGGCGAACAGGTCGACGATGGTCGCCGGGCGGTACAGCTGCTGGATCGCCGACAGGCCGACGTTCCATTCCTTGTCCAGCTTGCTGATCGGGCCGGCGTTGTGCACCACGCGGGTACCGAAGGTCAGCCGTTCGTCGAACAGGCGCGAACCCAGGGTCATGTTGACCGTGTAACGCGGCGGGTTCTGGGTATTGCTGTAGGAACCCTCGAAGCCACCGTCCACGCAGTTCGGGGTGTTCTTCAATTCCTCGATGTTGCGTGCCTGTCCGTAGGCGCGGCGCTCTGCAGCAATATCCGGCGCGCAGGTCTTGGCCTTGAAGTAGTAGTGCGCGGACAGGTCGGCGAACACCTTGCCGGCATCGTAGTTGGACTGGAACTCCATGCCCGACACCTTGAAGCGATCCACATTGCGGATCAAGCCGGCCGACAGCGTGCGGTAATCGCGGGTGATCAGGTCATCCACGCGGGTATCGAAGTAGGCCAGCTTCAGTGCCAGCTGGTCGCCATTGGCGAACAGGTCGCGCTTGATGGTGCTTGCGCCGATTTCCCAGCTGCCGGAGCGCTCGGGCTTCAGCTCGCCGACCGGCTTGGCGGCGGTGAACAGGCCCAGCGTGGTCTCGAACAGGCTCGGCAGCTTGGTGCCCTCGGCGTACTTGAGGTAAACCATGCTGTCGTCGTCGAAGTGGTAGGTGACGCTTGCAGTCGGCGAGAACGCACTGTCGCGGCGCTTGATCGGCTTGGACCAGGTCCAGCTCACCGGCACCATCAGGTCCTCCGCGGCATCGGCGTCGTAGAAGTTCCAGCCACCGATATCGGCCACCGTGCCCTTCTTGTACGGCGAGGCCAGCAGCGACGCTTCGGTGAAATTGCCATTGGCATCCGGGTACCAGTTCAGCATCGCGATGCGCTTGGCACGCCATGACGGCAGGCTCGGGTCACCGTCAAGCAGCTGGGTGTAGCGGTACTGACCCTGGGCCTCGAACTTGTCCTCGGTCGCCAGGCGATTGCGGTCGTGCACATTGACCCGGTTCCAGCGGCCACCGGCCATGAACTCCCAGTGTTCATTGGGCTCCCACTTGATCGATGCGACCGCGCTGTATTCCTTGCGCTCGGCATTGCGCAGGAAGCGGTTGTTGACCAGATCGTCATGCATGATCGGCGAGTTCGGGCGGATGTCCTCGTCGCTGAGCGACAGGCCGTAGTCGAAGGTGAACAGACCTGCGCTGGTTTCCAGCAGCGAGGTATTGCTCACGTCCAGGCCGAAGCGTTGCTGCTTCAGCGGGTTGGCATAGGCATCCTTGTAGCCGGGGTTGCCGCTGAAACTTGGCGCGTCATACCACTCGGTTCGGCGATCGAAGTACCACGGGGTGATGCCCGTCAGGCTGTTGTACATCAGGCTTTCGGCATCGGTGTACCAGGCGTTTGCACGCAGGTCGACCAAGGCGCTGTCCGGGTTGAAGCGGTAGCGCAGGCTGTAGCTGTCCATGTCGACATGGCCCGGGTCCCACTGCGGCACGCGATCGCGGTCCACGCGGATGATCTGCGAGGCCATGATCTCGCCGGCAGTGCCTTCATAGCGGCGGTAGCCCAGTTCCAGCGTCTGCGCATCGTCGATGCGCCAGGTGCCCTTGAGCAGCGCCGATTCCGAACGCGAGGAGGTATTGAACACTTCGGTGCGCGGCGGGTTCAGTGGTGCCAGCGTGCGCCGGGTCTGCGGGAAGTCGTCATAGCCGTGCTTGCCGCCGAAATAGTTGCCGGTATCGCGCCAGGCATACGCCGCCACCAGGTCGAACCGGTCCCAGCGCTGGGCCAAGGCCACGTTGGCGAACTGGTTGCCAGTGGCGTTGCGGTCGGTGCGCGGTGCGGCGCTGTAGTCGGGCACGTTGTTGGCGCTGTTGTTGGCCAGGCCGGTGCGCACGCGGATGCCGCTGTCACGGCCTTCGCGCAGCACGTCATCCACTTTCAAGGTCTCCATCTCGACCACGCCACCGATGCCGCCGGAGGCATTTGCCTGCAGGCTCGGCCCCTTGGTGATGGTGATGTTGGAGATCAGGTCCGGATCGAGGTAGGTACGCTGCGACTGGCCAGCGTAACCACGGTAGGTATCCATGGTGGACTGGCCACCATCGATGATCACCGGGATGCGGCTTTGCCCCTGGATGCCACGGATGTTCACGTCCAGGGCGTTGCCCACGCGCGGGTCACCGGCGGTGACGCCGGCCACGCCCTTGATGATGTCGGCGGTGGAGGTGCCACGGAAGCGTTCGATGGTCTGCTGCGGGATGTAGGCGGTCGAACCGGTGGTGCGGTAGGTATCGAGCAGGCGCGCGGCATCGCTGCCGCTGCCTTCGCCACCGCGCTGATCGCCTGCCACGCTCAGCGTACCGGTCACGACCAGGTCATCGGCATTATTGGCACCCGCAGGCAGCTTTTCGAGCGTCACCGCACCATTGCCGCTGCGGCGGGCTGCGAGGCCGGTGCCGCGCAGCAGCTGCTGCAGCGCCGCTGCCGGTGCCAGCTGGCCGGAAACCGGTGCCGAGGTGGCACCGTCAGCCAAGGCTGCGGTATAGGCCACCTGTACGCCAGACTGACGCATGTACTGACCCAGGGCTGTGGCAAGCGGCTGTGCGGGGATGTCGAACTGCGCGGAGGCGCTGGCCACGGTGGCCTGCGCCATTGCGGGAACGGCTGGCGTCATCACTGCCAGGCCGGCGGCCAGCATCGCGACGTGCAGACGGGACAGGCGCAGGCGTGGGCCGGCGCGGAAAGAACTGGGCATTGAAAATCCTGTTGTCGAAGCCGCAATCAGGCGGCGGAGGTTCGACGTACGTGGCGGCGGCTGAGGTACGGTCGGGGTTAAGACGAATGAACCGGGCAAACCCCCAAGATCAATCGCCCAGCTCAGCTAGCGACGCGCTGGCAGCTCGTTTTCCTGTGTCTGCACGATGGCGATGCCGAACGGCAACCGCGTCACGCGCAAGCCACTGCCCGCAGCCAGCGCGTCCAGCGCCTGCTCGGGTTGATCCAGACGCAACGCGGCATTGATCGGCGGCAACGCCGACAGATCGCCACGCACGAATACATGGCCGGGCCGATAACGCCCCAACTCGGCCAGCACCTGCGTCACCGGCACGTTCTCCAGCAACAGCTCGCCGCGTCGCCATGCAGCGACATGATCAGGCGCAAACTCCGCGCCGCGCTCGGCAACGCCGCCATTGCTCCAGCCCGCGGCCTGGCCTGCCTGCAGGTACATCCAGCCCTGGTCAGGGCGTGCTGCTACCCGCACTCGCCCCTGTTCGACCGCGGTATCGACGCGATCAGCTTCCCGGCTGACCACGAATGCGGTGGAGATATCCTCCACCACGCCATCACCGACGGTAATGCGGAAGGGTGCGCCGGCTTGCGGCACAACCTCGAACCAGGCGCGCCCACGCAGCAGCTCGATACGCCGGGTGGCCTCGCCGTAATGCACGGCAATAGCGGCGCCAGCATCCAGCACCGCGGTTGAACCGTCGGGCAGGCGGACATGCTGGATGGCAACATCCGCGCGGTGGTCCGCGCGCATGCGCAGCGCCAGCTCCGGCGCCGACATCACCCCGCAGAACAGCGCCAGCACCGCCACTGCCGCCAACCAGCGCCGTCGCGCATGCCGCTGCGGGCGCTGCACCAGCACCGTGGTCTGCGGGCGGGCAGCGAGACTGCGCCAGAGCACGCGTTCATGTTCAAACGCGTGGCGGTGCCCGGGCTGCAGCAGCCATTGCTCGAACGCCTGCATGTCAGGCTCGCCCATGGTTCCCGATGCCAGCCGCAGCACCCAGTCGCGCGCCTGCTGCGCAACGGGATTCTCGGGCGGGACGGAAGAGGACGGCGGGCGCATGGGCTGGCTCAGATGGTGATGCTGTTGGTGGGTACGGACGGAATACAAGACGATTGGCGGCGCCGCATCCCCAAGGGTAGCTGCGAGGCTAGTCGCCGCTGCGCGCCCAGGCCAGGCGCTGCAGGGCCAGGCGCAGGTGGTTTTCGACGGTGGTCACCGAGACCCCCATGCGCCGTGCCACTTCCGGCTGGGTCAGCCCCTGCAGGCGGTTCAGGCGGAACATGCTGCGGGTAGGCTCGGGCAGGTGGTCGGCCGCTTCCAGTACCCGCGCCAGCTCATCCTGCGCCATCACCTGCTCTTCGGTGGACAGCACCTCGTCCGCTCCCCACAGGTAATTCTCGGCCTGCAGGCGCAGCCGACGCGTGCGTTCACGACCGTGATCGGTGGCCAGGTTGCTGGCCAGCCGGTACAGGTAGGCACGCGGATTGCCGATCACCGGCTCATTGCCGACCCCGCGGACCTTGAACCACACCCCCTGGATGACGTCGTCCGCGCCGCCATCACTGCCGAGGATCTGGCGCACCAGACGCAGCAAGGCCGGGCGTTCGCGGATCAGCAGTTCGGTCAAGGTGGTGGCGTTGCTGGACATGGGGCAGGGCTGTTAAGGCAAGACAGGCCGCCTGCGTCAGGCAGCCTTGGGCGGACAAGGATATCCGCATAATGATAATGGTTCTCATATGTATTGCGCGACAGTGTGTTCCCCCCCGCCCACCCCGGACCGGCCAGCCAGTCGGGTTTGGTGCGCCGCAATAGTGGTGCGCGTAGAATGGAGCTCTTTTTCAACCAACAACGATTCGGAGTCAGCGCAATGAGCCTGAAATTGGTCTCGCCGGGCAAGAACCCGCCGGAAGAAATCAACGTCATCGTCGAGATCCCGAAGGATTCGGAGCCGGTGAAGTACGAAATGGACAAGGAAAGCGGCGCGATGTTCGTCGATCGCATCCTGTCCACGCCGATGCGCTACCCCTGCAACTACGGCTTCGTGCCGCAGACCCTGTGCGGCGACGGTGACCCGGCCGACGTGCTGGTGGTGCTGCCGCTGCCGCTGGTCCCGGGCTCGGTCGTGCGCTGCCGCCCGGTCGGCGTGCTGAAGATGAGCGACGAAGCTGGCAGCGACGAGAAGATCCTCGCCGTGCCGGTCGCCAAGATCTTCAGCGGCTACGCCCATGTGGAAGACATCGCCCAGGTATCCAGCCACTGGCTGGAGCGCATTGGCCACTTCTTCGAGCACTACAAGGACCTGGAGAAGGGCAAGTGGGTCAAGATCGAAGGCTGGGGCGACGCCGCCGAAGCCAAGCGCATCCTCAGCGAGGCGCACAAGACCTACCTCGCCACCCAGGAGCAGGACGTCTGATTGTGCCGGCGCAGGGTCGTAACACGGGCCCTGCGTAGCGACAACCATCACGTTTTCCTTGCAGAGGGCATGACCCTTTGCCAGCGAGCAGCTACATTGACAGGCCGGTTTCCGGCCTGTTTTTTTGTGCGGATTTTGCGTTTTGTCCAAGGGGAAGTGTCTTGCGAATCCTGTTAGTCGGTGGCGAAGCCAACCTGTCGGCCGAGCTGCTTGAGTACGTCGCCGATCTGGGCGATGAGTGGGAAGTACAGTCGGTCCCGGATGGCAGTGCCGCCATCGTCGCGGTGTCCTCGGCCACCATCGACGCGATCATCGTTGCGCCGGTATTGCCGGACCTGGCCCCGGCCACCCTGCTCGGGCAGATCCGCACGCTACGCCCGGAAACCATCCGCATAGCCCTGATCGACGGCGACAACAACCAGCGCGTGCCATCGGCCCGCATCATTGGCGTGGCCCATCGTTTCCTCCCGCTGCCGCTGGCCCCGGAAGTGCTGCTTGAAGCATTGACCAGCCTGGAGGAACTGCGCGAACTGCTGGACAGCCCACACCTGCGCCAGACGATCGGCCGCATCGAAAAGCTGCCCTCGCCGCCGCACCTGTACATCAGCCTGACCCACGCGCTGGAAGAGGACGAGGAAAGCGATTCTGCGGAGATCGCCAAGCTGATCGCAGCCGATCCGGCCATCGCCGCCAAGGTATTGCAGCTGTCCAACTCGGCCTTCTTCAACAGCGGCCGTGCCATTTCCGACCTGCGGGGCGCAGTGACCCGATTGGGCATGGCCACCCTGCGCGACCTGGTCCTGGCCAGTGAAGTATTCGCCCTGCCCGGCATGTCCGGGCCCGACCGCAACGCATTGCAATCACGCGCATTGATGGCCTCACGCCTGGCCGCCAAGATGCTGCCGGCGTCCAGCGCCGAGCTCGGCTCCACCGCCGCACTGCTGGCCGATATCGGCCTGCTGTTGCCCGGCGTACGCGATGAACGCCAGGCCGCGGAGGCCGATGACCCGCGTCCCGGCCACGCCGAGGCTGGTGCCTATCTGATGGGCCTGTGGGGCCTGCCGATGCCGATCATCGAAGCCGTCGCCTTCCAGCTGCAGCCGGGGCGCTCGAATGTGCGCAGTTTCTGGGTGGCCGGTGCCGTCCACGTCGCCACTGCACTGGCCGCCGGCACCGCCGTAGATGAGCAGTATCTGGCCAATGTCGGCGTACTGCCCAAGCTTGAGCAATGGCGTGCCATTGCCGATGAGATGATGGGCTTGAGCGTCGACGCCTGAGCCAGCGCTGCATCACAACGCAAGATATGGATTGAACAACAACGGCCGCCTAGCGGCCGTTGTTGTTTCCGCGCGTTGAAAGCGGCTGGCGTGCGACCAAAGCGTTGGCTCACGCTGCGGCACCGATTCCAGATGCGCTGCGCTTGCCCGGGGCGCGCAACGCACAAAGAAAAAGGGTGGGCCGTGCGGCCCACCCTTCGTCATGCATCACAGAGCTTCGATGGATCAGAAGCGCTGGTTGTACTGGATGAACAGGAAGCGGTCGTAGTCGAGCATCGGATCGATCTGCGAGGCGCTGCTGTTGCTCACCGAATAGGTGATCGGCGGCTGCTTGTCGAACACGTTGCGGGCGCCGACGGTCACGCTGCCATCCCACGGAGCCTGCCAGGTGACGGACACGTCGTGGTACACGATCGCACCCTTCTTGTTGGCGCCGGTGCCGCCCGACCAGCCACCGTTCGGCGTCTGGTAGTTCGGCTCGTTGCACTCAACGCCATCGTCGTAGCAGTAGTCGCGGAAGCCGCCGTAGTAACGCATGCCCCAGTTAGCCGACAGCGTGTCCTTGGCCCAGTTCAGGCCCAGGGTTGCACGCACGCGCGGGTAGTTCCAGTAACCGGCGTAGTTGTCCCACTCGGCACCCTTGGTCGACTGCTGACGGTAGGCGCTCAGGTAGTTCGCATCGAGGTTGACGCCGAAGGTACCAATCTCGGTTTCCGGCAGGCGGTAACGGACGCCGAAGTTGTAGCCTTCGGTTTCCAGCGAGCCCAGGTTGGCATTGCCGCGGCTCAGGCTGGTGACCTGACCGGTGGTGGCATCACGACCGTACTGGTCGCAGAACTGCGCAACACCGTTCTGGTAGCACTGGCCCAGCACGTAGTTGGCGGACACGGCGGTGATCACGTTATCAACGGTGATCTTGTACCAGTCCAGCGAGACGTCCAGACCCGGGACATAGCTCGGGCTGTACACCAGACCCACGGTGCGGGTCTTGCTGGTTTCCGGCTGCAGCTGGTCGTTGCCCACGCCCGACTGGAACGCAGCATTGGCCTGCGTGTCACGCGCGGTGATCGGCTTGCCAGCAGCATCGGTCTGACGGTAGGTCGAGCTCAGGCCTTCGGCCTGGCAACGAGCGGCAACGCGCGCATCGCTCAGCATGCCGAACTGTGCATCGCACGGATCGGTGAAGCGATCGAAGGTCTGCGAACCGCCACCGAAGGTGTCGTCCATGGTCGGGGCACGGAAGCCCTCGCCGTAGGTACCACGCACCAGCAGGTCTTCAATCGGACGCCAGGTCAGGCTGAACTTGCTGTTGATGGTGTCGCCGAACTTGTCGAAGTCGGAGTAGCGGCTGGCGATATCCAGCGACAGCTCCTTGGCACCCGGCAGGTCACGCAGCAGCGGAACCATGAATTCCAGGTAGAACTCATTGGCCTTGTACTTGCCCGAGGCAGCGCCGGCAGCCAGGTCGGTGGTGTAACCGGCCGAGGACAGTGCATCCGGGTGGTCGTAGCCGCTGACTTCGCGGTGCTCGTAACCCGCAGCGAAGGCCAGCTCACCAGCGTCGCCCGGCATGTCGAACAGGCCACCGGTGATGTTGGCGAAGTACTGCTTGCTCTTGCTCTGCGAGGTCGCGTTGAGCAGGGTGTTGATGTACTTCAACGCTTCCGGGGTAGCAGCGGTAGCGCCACCCAGGACGTCAAACGGGGTGCACTGGCCCAGTGCTGCATTGGTGCCCAATGCAATCGGATTGGCCAGCGAACCGCACTGCGCCACACCTGCGCTGTTGATGAACGACGGGCCCAGGGCCTTCTGCAGTGCCAGCAGGTTGATGTTGCCGCTGCTGGTTTCGGTCACGTCGTACTGGTTGTAGTTCAGGCCCACATCCCAGTCGAACGGACGGTCGTTGAAATCAAAGGTGCCTTCCAACGCTGCGTCGAAGTGGAACGACTTGACGTTGTTTTCGCTGATGCGCGGCAGCTCGAAAATACGACGGCCCCAGCTGGTGATATCAGCACCGACCGGGTTGTAGACGCTGTCCTTGCTCAGGGCAACCGGGAAGTTCTTCTGCGAAGTACCGGTCAGCGGGTAGCCAGCGATCTGACGCTTGGAGTCACGCTCCGAGTACATCACGGTCGACTTCAAACGCAGGTTGTCGTTGATGTCGTAGGTACCAGCGGCGAAGACCGACTTGTTCTCCGAGCCCTGGTTCAACATCATCTGCTCAGTGGCGTTGAAATAATCATCGCCATTGATCTCGTGGTAGTTGTTCGGGTCGCTGGAATCAGCGCCGACGCCACCCGGATGATTGATGACCATCACCTTGCCGGTGACCGGATCGGTGTAACGACCCCACTGGCCGGCCGGGCTCAGGCCGTCTGCAGCGTGGTTCGGGCCGTAGGTGTAACGGGTCAGTTCACGGTCCTTTGCCCACACCGGATCTTCCTTGGTGTAGGAAGCGCCCAGCATGATCGACGAACGCTCGCCAACTGCGCCCAAGGTCAGGTTGTACTGGGTCTTGGCACCGTCGCCGTCGCTGTTCTGGCCGTAGTAGACCGAAGCTTCAGCGCCTTCGAAATCCTTGCGCAGGATGATGTTGATCACGCCGGCAATCGCGTCGGAGCCGTAGATGGCGGAGGCGCCGTCCTTCAGCACTTCGATGCGCTCGATCAGCGAGCTCGGAATGGTCGACATATCGGTGAAGCCAGCCAGGCTGGAGCTCCAACGCTTGCCATTGACCAGCACCAGGGTGCGCATTTCACCCAGGTTGTAGAGGTTGGCGTACTGGCCACCCTGCTCCGGGTTGGATGCCAGCACGGCAGCCTTGGAGAAGGTCTGGGTGCCCGACACGGTCAGGTTCTGCAGGATGTCGCCAACGCTGACCAGACCCGAACGCTTGATGTCCTCGGAGGACACAGTGAAGATCGGCTGGGCGGTCTCAACGTCCACCGAGCGGATACGCGAACCAGTGACTTCCAGGCGATCCAGGGTGGTCGCACCGGCAGCAGCTTCCTGCGCCGAAGCAAATGAGGGGGTCAAGGCAATAGCAATGCCGGCCGGGAGCAAGCCCAACCGCACTGCAGAATTACGAAGCTTCATCAATCTCTCCAAAGAGCTAAACAAACGACAAAGTTAGCGGTGCGTTAAACACCCCTGAACGTTACGTTCGTACTGCCACCTTGGTTTTGCGCGAGCCATCCTTAGGCTTTGCCGAATCTGGCTTCAACGCCCCGGGCTGCTCACGGTACTGCGTGGCCGACGCACCAAACCGTGCGCGGAACGCACGCGCGAAGCTGCAGCAGTTGTCAAAGCCGCTGGCAGACGCAACTTCGCCAATCATCATGTCGGTATCACGCAACAGCATCGCCGCCCGCTCCAGTCGCAGCCGCGCCGACAAGGATTGCGGGCTCTCTTCATACAGACTCTGGAAGGTCTTGGACAAATACCAGCTGGAGAAGTTGGTCAGCTCGGCCAGCTCACCAATGCGCACCACGCGGTGGCTGTTGCCCTCCAGGTACATGCGCGCACGCTGCATGCGACCGAACACCTGGCGCTTGCGGATACGCGAACGACCCGGGCAGCGTTGCACGGTGCCGGCAAGGTCACGCTGCAGGGAAGCAAGATGCAGCAGCAGCGGACGCAACTGATGAATGGTCGCGCCCGGTGCCTGCGCCTCACGCCACAGGCGCAACGCCAGGCGAGCCTCACCCTGGCTCATGCGGCCGCGGCCGGTGTAGACACTGCAATCGGCCAGGGTGCCGAGCATGCGCAGCGCATCGGTGTCCAGGCTGATACCGATGCACATACCATCACGGCCGGCCTGGACCAGCGGGCGCGATTCCTTTTCAAAGGCAATCCACTCGCGCTGGCGAAGGCGGAACTTGCCTTCCTTGGATTCCACCCAGGCGGTGCCACGCAGCTGCAACCACACGGTGAACACGGTGCCCGAGGTCTGCAGGCTGCCCAGTCGCGCCACACCTACACAGGCAGGCCGCGGGCCATCCTCCGCAGGCTTCTCGAATGACACCGACTGACCACGATCCACCCACGAAACCTGCCGCATATCGCACACCATCGTTTGCTCATATTGAGCGAACGTTTTGCCAACTTTGGCGATGCGGGTCAGGAAAGTCCGGCGAGAAAGCGGCGAATTCTTCCCGATAAGCTCTACGAAATATTTCCGAAACCACAATTTCCTACGGCGACAACCACTTAGCCAAGCCGAGTACCCGTCGCGGCGCACGCTGCGGAATGCGCATCATCCCGATATCGGCGTTGTCAGCGGCGGCCAAGGCGATGAAAACTGCCTTTCCATCCGGCGCCAGGCTCAGGCCGTTGCTCGCACTGAAGCGGCTCGCATCCAGACACTGGCTGCTGCCATCACCGGCGATTGCAGTGAGCCGACTACTGCAGTCCCGGCTGATGTCCAGGTATTCCACCGCACCGCTGGCAGCCACGGCCCAAGCACGGTAACGCCAGCGACTAGGCAGCTCGGCGTGCACCGCTTTCACGCTGTCCGGACTCAGGCCCGGCGCCGCCTGCCAAAGCCCGCCGCTGGCCAAGCGCGTGAACAGCACCCGTTGTCCGGCGCTGTCGAAACGCACCTGCGACACACCTTCCAATGACGCCAGCCGTTTCCAAGGCTGCTGGCTGCGGTCAAACAAGGTCAACGCCATCCGCTCGTCATCACCGCGTTCCACCACCAGCAGCGTATCGGCGACTGGCCCATACACCGCCTGCAACGGTTCACGTACGGGCACTGGCAGCTTCACCCAGTGGCCTTCCTCGGGCGCCACTTCATAGATACCCGGTGTGCCATCCGCATCTCGCCCGGTCACCAGCAGACGCCGGCCATCGGCGGACCAGTCCATGGGCTGCCGCGCCTCGGGGCGCACCCCTTCGATCATCTGCAGGGACGCTGGTTCATTCAGGCGCGCCCACCACAACGCGAACGCACCCGAACGGTCCGAGGTGAACGCCAACTGCCCGCCATCGGGGGAAACCATTGGCTGGCCATCACGCGCCGAGGAAGCAAACAGGCGCTGCGCCGATCCAGCATCGGCTCCCAACGGGATGCGGTACAAACCGAACTGCGGCTGGCTGCGCATGAACGCCAGATTGCCACCGCCACGCGACACCGCGGGGCTCTGCGCGTTGTCGATGCCCATGTCACGCAAGGCGCGCGTCGCCACATCCAGGCGATACAGGCGCGCTTCGCTGTCGATACGGCGGCCGAACACCATTTCATCCGAGCCCAACCAGCTCCAGCCCCTGATTTCAGCGGCCTCGTCGGTCAAACGCTGCGCGTTGCCGCCATCGGCATCCATCACCCACATATCGCCTACCTGGGGATTGCGCACGAAACCGATCTTTCTCCCGTCCGCCGAGTAGCGCGGCGCATAGTCGAAATCGTCTGCGCCGATTTCGTACTGCAACGATGACCAGCGTCCCGATGCCAGGTCCAGACTGCGTATGCCACGGCTGGCGTAACGGCCGGTCATGGAACCAAACAACAGACTCGCACCGTCCGGCGCCCAGTCAAAGCTGAGCATATCGGTACCATCGCAACGCGCGGCGCGGCGCAGGCCAGTGCCCGTTGCCGACACCACCAGAACCTCGCAGTCCCCCTGCGACAGGAAGCGCGCGAAGGCGATATTGCGGCCATTCGGCGACCATACCGGGAAGCGATCCGAAGCCCCTGCGGGCGTGGCCAGCAGCGGCGTGGCGGTTGCGTTGCTTACACTCTGTATCCACAAGCTGGAGCGGTTGTCCCTCTCACGCGCGAACACCACCAACGCACCATCGGGTGAGAGCGAAGGATTGACCTCAACGTCCTCGGTTGCGGTAATCAGCCGATAGGGGCGCGCAGGACTGCCCACCACCCGGTTGCCCTCGGCAACCGTTGCATCCACCTGTGAAGGCACATCACGCCCCCACAGCAGCCATGCCATCACCAGTGTGCTGAGCAGCAAGGCAATACCGATTGCCAGCAGGCCATGACGTCGCATCCTCCGCCGCTTGTAGCGCGTTGCTTCGCGCACGGTTGCTTCAACTGCATCTACAGGGACCGGATCAGTGACCCCCGCCTCAACGCCCTCGGGTGACGCGACATCCCCGTCCGGCTCCCAAACCACCGCGGCCAGCAGCCGATATCCGGTCTTGGCGATGGTTTCTATATAGGGTGTACCTTCGCCTGCCTCGCTTGCGGCAAACGCCTTGCGCAACTGGGTGACCGCCTGGGTCAGCACGTCGTTGGTCGGCATGGTGTCCGGCCAGACCTCGGCGAACAGCTCTTCGCGCGTCACCACCTGCCCCGGCCTGCGCGCAAGCGCCAACAACACCCCCACCGATTTTGGTGTGAGCCGCTGGATCTTGCGTGTCCCTGGCAGATGCACCTCGCGAGAGGAAAGCACCACCAGACACTCACCGACGCGCAGTCGGTCAGAGCTAGGTTTTTCGGTGGGGTTCGTTGCCATCGCGGTCTTTCAAAATCGCTGGCGGACACGAATCCTGTGTCCAGCTCTCCGGGTCCATGCCCTTATAAGCCGCCAAATTCCGCAAAAGGCATCAACGCACAGAGCAAATGTTTTATCTGGAACAGATATTACTCTAACCAAGTTCCCCACGTGCCACACGTGGACGACATCAGGCTCTCTCTCGCCGACGAAATTACATAATCAGCTACATGATTCGCGCCGCACGGCGCGATTTTTTTAACTAGCGTTCAGTTTTTTCTGCCTTGTAGATGGTCAGGCCAACCAGCCGCGAAACCACCAAGGCAACGTACATAACGCCTGCAAACTGCTCCAACATCACCAATGCACGTGCTTGCGGATGCACTGGCACCACGTCGCTCAGACCTACCCCTGACAACAAGCTGAAGCTGAGATAAAGCAGCTCGACCCAGCTCCTGAAATCGCCTTCACTGGTGGCTACAAAACTGCCCGGATAGACGTGCTGGCAAACTGAATAGGCAAACGCGAACGCCCAGGCCAGCAAGGTAAACGTAGCACCCGCAGCAAACAGCTCATCGCGCGTGACCTTGTGGTCCTGCAGCATGTAGGCAATCAAACTGCAGGAGGTATAGAAGTACAGCAGGCTCTCGAATGCCTGCGCCACTGCGACCAGCGAATGGCGCCCCAGCAAGGCACCGGCGATGGAGAACACCACGGCCGGGATCGCCAGCGTCAACGCCAGCCACAGCAACAGCGGACTGCGCCGCACCACCCACACCGCCAACCCCAGCACCACCATGCCGAACGCGCCGAACAACGCGCGTCCGGCCGGCATATGCTCCATCGCCGGGTAAAGCAGCACGCCCAGCAATTGCACCGCCAGCAACCATGCCGATGGGTGCCTGCGCGCCATCACGATCAATCTCAAGCGCGACTGCATACGCATCCCTTCATTGCCGGTGCCGAACGGTGAGGTTGAGCCAAGGCCCGCAGGGGCGGACCTCAGGGACCCGGACTGGTCGCCATCCCGGCGCGATACGGGTAAGCGGCAAAGATAGCGGCCACCGCGGCATCAATGCGCTCGCCGCGCTGCTCCGGCTTCACCCGCCCCACCGTACCGACCGCGACGCCTTCCCAGACCAGCTGCTTCTTCCGCGCATCCACCACGTCGATGTTCAAGGTGCCTTCGGTGTACTGGCGCACGTCGGTGCGGTCACGCCAGTACGGCACGGCGACATAACCGCGGGCGCGGTAGCTGTAGTAATAGTCGTAATCCACTTCCGGCATCGTGGTGACCTGGGTCTTGTCCTGCAGGTAGGCGTTGAGGTTCACCCACAGGTCCGGGTTGGCTTCATCGAACCGGTAACCACGTGACTCCATCTGCGTGCGCACCGCGGCGCGGATGCGGTTGCTGGTGATGGTGGTATAGCCGTGCTGCTCGAGCGCCAGCGGGGTGTAGAACGCAAAGCTGCGGTAGCGCGAAAAGTCGGCAGTCGGATCGGCCTGGCTGGCTACACGCGGCGTGCTGGCGCAGGCGCCCAGCAGGAGCAGCGAGGACAAGACGAGAAGCAAGGAAACGAAGCGAAGTTTCATGGCCTACCCCTGGTGTGGACGAGCGAACGCTAACACGTCCGTCGCGGTCCCGGCGTCAAGCAAGGGCCGGGGCACCCGCCGGGATGCCCCGCCCCGTACCGCGTGTCTACTCGACCCGGTAGACCTGCGCGCCCAGCTCGCGGAACTGCGCCGATTTCTCGGCCATCCCCGCCGCCAACGCCAGCCCTTCATCCACGCCCTGCTCGGCCGCGTACTCACGCACATCCTGGGTGATCTTCATCGAACAGAAATGCGGGCCGCACATCGAGCAGAAGTGGGCCAGCTTGTGCGCGTCCTTGGGCAGTGTTTCATCATGGAATTCCTTGGCCTTCTCCGGATCCAGACCGAGATTGAACTGGTCCTCCCAGCGGAATTCGAAACGCGCCTTGCTCAAGGCGTTATCGCGGACCTGCGCACCCGGATGGCCCTTGGCAAGATCGGCGGCATGCGCGGCGATCTTGTACGCCATGATGCCGTCGCGCACGTCCTGCCGGTTGGGCAGGCCCAGGTGTTCCTTCGGCGTCACGTAGCAGAGCATCGCGGTGCCGTACCAACCAATCATCGCCGCACCGATCGCGCTGGTGATGTGGTCGTAACCCGGCGCGATATCGGTGGTCAGCGGCCCCAGCGTATAGAACGGCGCTTCGCCGCACTCCTGCAGCTGCTTGTCCATGTTCTGCTTGATCAGCTGCATCGGCACATGGCCGGGGCCTTCGATGATGGTCTGCACATCATGCTTCCAGGCAATCTTGGTCAACTCGCCCAGCGCTTCCAGTTCACCGAACTGCGCCGCATCGTTGGCATCGGCAATGCAGCCCGGACGCAGGCCGTCACCGAGACTGAAGGACACGTCGTAGGCCTTCATGATGTCGCAGATGTCCTCGAAGTGCGTGTAGAGGAAATTTTCCTTGTGGTGCGCCAGGCACCACTTGGCCATGATCGAACCGCCGCGCGAGACGATGCCGGTGACACGCTTCGCAGTCAGTGGCACGTGCCGCAGCAACACCCCGGCGTGGATGGTGAAGTAATCAACCCCCTGCTCGGCCTGCTCGATCAAGGTGTCGCGGAAGATCTCCCAGGTCAGCTCCTCGGCCCGGCCATCCACCTTCTCCAGCGCCTGGTAGATCGGCACCGTGCCAATCGGCACCGGTGAGTTGCGCACGATCCACTCGCGCGTCTCATGGATGTGCTTGCCGGTGGACAGATCCATCACCGTGTCGCCGCCCCAGCGGATCGCCCACACCAGCTTCTCCACTTCCTCGGCTATGCCCGACGACACCGCGCTGTTGCCGATGTTGGCGTTGATCTTGGTGAGGAAGTTGCGGCCGATGATCATCGGCTCACACTCGGGGTGGTTGATGTTGTTCGGCAGGACCGCGCGGCCGCGCGCGATCTCATCGCGCACGAATTCCGGGGTGATGATCTGCTGGATGCTGGCGCCGAAGCTCTGCCCTGGATGCTGGGCAAGCAGTCCTTCATCACGCACCGCATCCAAGCGCTGGTTCTCGCGGATGGCGACGTACTCCATCTCCGGGGTAACGATGCCGCGCCGCGCATAGTGCATCTGGGTGACATTGGCGGTACCAATCGCGCGGCGCGGCAGCGTGCGGCCGGGAAAGCGCACGGCATCAAGCCTGCCATCGTGCTGGCGGCCACGGCCGAACTCGGAGCTGAGACCGGCCAACTGCTCGGTATCCCCGCGCTCCTCGATCCAGGCGCTGCGCACCGCCGCCAGCCCCGCTGCCAGATCGATGTTGGCCTGCGGATCCGTATACGGGCCGGAGGTGTCGTACACGGTGACCGGATGGTTCTCCTCGCCGCCGAACAGGGTGGGCGTGCGGGTCAACGCAATCTCGCGCATCGGCACCTGCAGGTCCGGGCGCGAACCAGAGACGAAGATCTTGCGCGAGCCGGGAATCGGCCGGGTCACGGATTCGGAAAGTTGCTGGGCCTGTTGCTGCAGGCTGGGCTGTGCGTTCATTGGCATTCGTCCTGGTCTATCCACACGCGGGGTGCGAAGGCCACGCGAGGGATTCGCATGACGGAACGAAGCGAAGGCGCACGCCAGCCGGCCCCGGCCCATTGCGGGCGCATCGACTGGCGGCACACGAAGCTTCCCTACGCCGGTATGAGCCGGATCAGGTTCGAAGGGTATGTCTCAACCGCGACCCTATGGTCACGGTACCCCCGCTTCGGGCGTCATTAGACCTGCAATCGATGGGAAAGCCAAGCCAGCAGGAACACCGGTCAACGGGCTGCAGCTGCTGACCGCAGGCGTCTCCCTACACAGCGTCACAGGCCACTAACGTAATCGTGACGCGCCATTCAGTAACATCGCGCGCAGGCTCGTTTCGAATGACTGCCTTGCGGCGCTTGCCGCCCCTCCTTTCCCGGCCCGGCGCCATGGTGCCAGCCGGTTGTCCTGCAAGCTCAGGCTCGCTCCCCTCAATCGCTCATTTGATCGGAGAAGCTCCTTCATGGTGTTTCGTATTTCCATTGCACTGGTCGCGCTACTGGTGCTGATTGCCGGCCTCGCGCCCGGTCCCTTCAACGACGTGGTGCAGGCCGCGCTGGCCCAGGTTGTGCGTGGCGCTGGTTGGATGTACCTGCTGATCGTGTTCCTGACACTGTCTTTCCTGCTGTACCTGGCGTTCGGCCGCTTCGGCAGCCTGCGCATCGGCGGTGAAGATGCCGAGCCGGACTTCTCCCGCGCCAGCTGGCTGTCGATGCTGTTCGCCGCCGGCATGGGCATCGGCCTGGTGTTCTGGGGCGCGGCCGAGCCGATATCGCATTTCGTCACCCCGCCGGAAGGCCTGCCGCCGCAAAGCATGGATGCCGCCCGCGCCGCGATGCGTTACTCGTTCTTCCATTGGGGCCTGCACCCTTGGGCGATCTATGCGTTGATCGGGCTGGCAATGGCCTGGTTCCAGTACAACCGCAATGGCCGCGGCTTGATCAGCGACATGCTGCAGCCGGTGATCGGCCGCCATCATCGCGGTTGGATCGGCAAGCTGGTGAACATTGCCGCCGTGGTTGCCACCGCAATCGGTGTCGCCACCACGCTGGGATTCGGCACCATCCAGATCGCGGCCGGTATGCAACGTGTGTTCGGCGTCACCGCCGGCGTGCCGCTGCAGATGACGGTCATTGCCATCGCCTTCGTGCTTTACATGATCTCCACCACCAGCGGCGTGGACCGTGGCATCAAGTGGTTGTCCAACTTCAATCTGGCAATGGCGGCATTGCTGCTTGCCGCAGTGCTGGTGCTCGGCCCCACCGGCTTCATATTCGATACCTTCACCACTACCTTGGGCGCCTACCTGAACCAGCTGGTGACGATGAGCCTGCGCATGTCGCCCTTCTCGGGCAGCACCTGGGTCGCCGATTGGACCATTTTCTACTGGGCCTGGTGGATTGCCTGGGCGCCGTTCGTGGGGTCCTTCATTGCGCGGGTTTCACGCGGCCGCAGCGTGCGCGAGTTCGTGGTCGGGGTGGTGCTGGCGCCAACCCTGCTCGGCTTCCTGTGGTTCTCGGTGTTCGGTGGCACCGCGTTGTGGGCGCAGCTGTCTGGCCACGCCGATCTGGTCCAGGCGCTGGGCAATGGCTATGAGACGGTATTGTTCACGCTGTTCGACAGCATGTCGGCCTCCTTGCTGCTGGCGGGCCTGGCCTTGGTCCTGCTCGTTATCTTCTTCGTCACCTCGGCCGATTCCGCGGTGCTGGTGCTGGCCAGCATGTCCACCGATGAAGCCGGTGATCCGCCGCTGTCACGCAAGCTCGTATGGGGCATTGCCATTGCACTGATCGCCGCGGCATTGCTGCTGGCGGGTGGGCTGGATGCACTGCAGGGCATGATCACCATTGCCGCACTGCCGTTCGCGCTGTTGATGGTGTTGGTGATGGTATCGCTGTACCGCGTGCTGGACGCCGAGCACAACCGCCAGCGCCGGCTCGCGCAGCGCGCACGGCACATGATCGAGGCATGGATCGAGCGCGAGCAGGCAGCACAGGAAGAAGCACGTGCAGTCACCGAGCGTTCGCCAGGTCTGGACAAGTAGGCGGGAGCTGCGGGAGCTGTGAATTGCCGCGGCGCATCTGGTTGGCTTCGCATCCAGCTGCGCAATGTGGCTGAATAATTGGGTGGTAGGGACGGCAGCGAAGAGCTACCCCTCCCCAACCCTCCCCTTCGCTGCGCGAAAGGGAGGGGGCCGTTCCTGGCGATCTACAAGATGGCGACGTAGCCGCTTCTACCCCCTCCCTTTCGCGCAGCGAAGGGGAGGGTTGGGGAGGGGTGCTTTGGCTTTGGCTTTGACTTTGGCGTTGCCCCTGCCACAACCAAAAGAAGCGACGATCAGTACCCCGCCGCCTGCCCATCCTTTCGACTCTCCGAAGCACCGTAGTAAACGCCGCTTTCCGGGTCACGCATGATTGCCTGATAGCCACCATAAGGGCCGTCGGCAAATACCACGCGATGGCCCTTGCGCATCAGGCTACGTATCGTCTCGTAGGAAAACCCGGTTTCCAGATTGAGCTCGCCACCATCACGCATCGCCGTCGCCTGTCCGGTAGGCTCGGTGGAGCCCTCGTGCTGGATGCGTGGTGCATCGCCGGCCTCCTGCAGGTTCATGCCGAAGTCGACGAGGTTCATCACGATCTGCGCATGCCCTTGTGGCTGCATCGCACCGCCCATCACGCCGAAGCTGGCGAACGGCTTGCCGTCCTTGGTGATGAAGGCCGGAATGATGGTCTGGAACGGCCGTTTGCCCGGCGCATAGCCGTTGGGATGATCCTTCTGCAACACGAACATCTCGCCGCGGTCCTGCAGGATGAAGCCCAGCCCCGGCGGCGCCATGCCGCTGCCCATGCCGCGATAGTTGGACTGGATCAGCGACACCATCATGCCGTCGGCATCGGCCACGGTCATGTAGATGGTGTCACCCTCCTCCAGCTGCCTGGGCGTTCCCGGCTGAGCTTCCTTCAAGGCCTTGTCCATCGAGATCAGGCTGCGGCGCTGCGCAGCGTAGTCCTTGGAAATCAGTCGCTGTACCGGTGCCGGCGAGAACGCCGGGTCCGCATAGAAGCGGGCACGATCGGCGAAGGCCAGTTTCTTGGCTTCAACGAACAAATGGATGTGCTCGGCCGAGCCGAATGGAATCTTCGAGAAATCGTAGCCTTCCAGCACGTTGAGGATCTGCAGCGCAGCGATGCCCTGGCTGTTCGGTGGCAGTTCCCATACGTCATAGCCTCGGTAGTTGCTGCTGACCGGCTCGACCCACTCGCCGTGATGCGCGGCCATGTCCTCGTAGCTCAGATAACCGCCATTGGCCTTGAAGTAGTCGCCAATGCCGCGCGCGATGTCGCCTTTATAGAACGCATCGCGGCCACCATCGGCAATCTGCTGCAAGGTGTTTGCCAGGTTTGGATTGCGCCACATCTGTCCCTTGCGTGGCGCGTGTCCATCAATGGTGAACTGCTCCTTGAAACCCGGATACTGCGACAGCTTGGGCACCGAGCGGTCCCAGTAATACGCAATGACCTCGGAAACCGGATGTCCATTGCGGGCGTAGGCGATGGCCGGCGCCAGGTTTTCAGCCATGGGCTTGCGCCCGAAGCGTTCATGCAATGCGAACCAGCCATCCACCGCGCCCGGCACCGACACCGGCAGCGGCCCGGTCGCGGGAATCTCCTTCAAACCACGCCGCTGCAACTCCGCCAGCGTCAACGAACGCGGTGAACGACCCGAGCCGTTGTAGCCATGGAGCTTCTGCGTCTTCGGGTCCCAGACGATCGCGAACAGGTCACCGCCAATGCCATTGCCGGTCGGCTCCATCAATCCCAGCGCGGCATTGGCAGCGATGGCCGCATCCATCGCCGAGCCGCCGTCCTTCATCACGTCCAGCGCGATCTGCGTGGCCAGCGGCTGCGAGGTGGCTGCCATTGCATGCGGCGCTATGACTTCCGAGCGGGTGGCAAATTCATGGCCGGTGATGCGGTCTGCGGCAAACGCCGTTACCGACACAGTAGACAGGGCAAGCAACAACGCGCTACGCAGCATGGCAGACAACCAGCAAGGGAATGGCGGGACGATAGCCCAGCCACCGCGCTGGCGCACGCCTTGTGCAGGCGCCCGGCAATGCACTCCCCGTCCCCCCTGCGTTCAAGCCAGCCAAGCCAAGCCCCGGGCATCACGCTGTCTTGTAGGAGAAGCATCCGCAGCCCAAACAGGGACGTCACCAGATGAAGCGGATTGAGCAACCCCAGCTTCGCGGCTGACGCCGCTCCCACAGCAAGACCGCCAGCTCGCAGTCCGCCGCGGGCAACCCCGCCCTACATCCGTGCAGACGCCATTCCGATCAAGCCGGCTGCCTCGTGTCCGCTACTGATCTGCTCCAGCAAGCCACGCGTCTCCTGGTCTGGATCCAGCCCCAGCTCCTGCCGCAATACCGATTCGAATCGCTGGTAGACCTTCAGCGCCGCGCCCCGCATGCCGGTGCCGGCGTGGGCGCGCATCACCCGCCGGGTATGCGCTTCATTCCATGGATCGCGCTTGCTCAAGGCATTGGCCAGCTGCATCGCCGACTCCCAACGCGATGCTTCCAGCATTTCATCGCAGCAGCGTGCCGCCGCGTCGATCAGCTGTGCGTCCAGCGATTGGCGGGTACTCGCCAACCAGCTCTGGAAGTTGGAGTCGGCAATGTCCTCCATTCCATCCAGGAACACCCGCTGCTCGGCCATCATATGAACCGATTCGCACGGCGCCTGCTCCAGCAGATCGATATCGAACATGGGCTCACCGCCGCGCATCAGGCCAACCGTCGAGCGCTCGATGCGCAGAATGCCCTCCTCCATCACCAGATTGCAGAAGCGATTGAGGTTGCTCAACACCTGGCGCAGGTTGGTCAAGGCACTGGTCTCCCCCAGGCTGGGCCACAACAGGGCCGCCAGCGCTGCCCGCGAATGCATGCGATTGGACTCGACCGACAGGTAGCCGAGCAGGGCCCAGCCCTTCCGGTAGATCAGCGGCGCCGGCAGAACACCTCCCTGACCCATCAGCTGCAGCAGACCGGGGGGCCGCCCCTCGCCGGGTACGTCACACCGGTGTGCGCCTGCACACGTGATGTCCTGTCCTGTTTTCTGCGTCATGGTTCCCTACCTCCGGCCGGCCCAGAAAGAGCCTGTTACTTGCTAAACCGGCAAAAGCGACGCAATCCAATCACGACAGGACAAATATTCCCTCCGGCCCAATCAACTCGTGGCATTGACCGGAATCCGCGCAAACCGGCTGCGGCTGGCGCTTGAGCCTGCAGGTTTCAGTCGCAACCATGCTGCTGCGACGGGGCTTCCGCGCCAGATCCGGGAAATCACACCTGCAAGCGTTGACATGACGACGACGCGATGGTTATCTCGACCCATGCTGCAACGCCACAACGCCACCGCTGACCTGACATCGACCCCGGCCCACGCCGCGGCGTCGATTCTCGTACTCGTACTTATTACCGAGCCAACAGGTGCGGGGCAGACTGGCGCGTAACGTAAAGACAGCCAGATTCGACTAAAGACCCCGCGCCGACCCCGGTGCGGGGTTTTTCGTTTCCAGCTTCTATTTCATCTGAAACCATGTACCCAACCACTGACACCTCCAGGAAACACACCGCCAACGCCGCCAGCCGCAGCGCTGCGACCTGCATGGTGCCTCCCCCGCCCGCCCCGGCCGCTGCGTCCTGACGCAACGGCCGTTTTTATTTCTGCCTGACTCTCTTCATTGCAAGGAAACCAAGCACCATGAGCACCAACGAACTGCCCCAGATCAAAATCGCCGTCGTCGGTTACGGCAGCCAGGGCCGCGCCCATGCCATGAACCTGCGTGAATCCGGCTTCGACGTGGTTGTCGGCCTGCGCGCTGGCGGCCCCACCGAAGTCAAGGCGCAGGCCGATGGCTTCACCGTCAAGAGCCCGGCCGAAGCGGTCAAGGACGCCGACCTGGTCGCCGTACTGACCCCGGACATGGTGCAGAAGAAGCTGTACAACGAGGTGCTGGCGCCGAACATGAAGCAGGGCGCCTGCCTGCTGTTCGCGCACGGCCTGAACGTGCATTTCGGCATGATCGAGCCGCGCGCCGACCTGGACGTGGTGCTGGTCGCGCCGAAGGGCCCGGGCGCACTGGTGCGTCGCGAGTATGAAATCGGCCGCGGCGTGCCGTGCATCTACGCGGTCTACCAGGACAAGAGCGGCAAGGCCGAGCAGTTCGCGCTGGCCTATGCGGCTGGCCTGGGCGGCGCCCGCGCCAACATCATCAAGACCACCTTCAAGGAAGAGACCGAAACCGATCTGTTCGGCGAGCAGGCCGTGCTGTGCGGTGGCGCGTCCTCGCTGGTCCAGGCCGGCTTCGAAACCCTGGTGGAAGCCGGCTACCAGCCGGAAATCGCTTACTACGAAGTGCTGCACGAACTGAAGCTGATCGTCGACCTGTTCTACGAAGGCGGCATCACCCGCATGCTGGAGTTCATCTCCGAGACCGCGCAGTACGGCGATTTCGTCAGCGGCCCGCGCGTTATCGATGCCTCGGTGAAGGCCCGCATGAAGGACGTGCTGACCGACATCCAGAACGGCACCTTCACCAAGAACTGGGAAGCCGAGTACGAAGCAGGCCTGCCGAACTACAAGAAGTTCCAGCAGGCAGACATGGAACACCCGATCGAGAAGGTGGGCAAAGAGCTCCGCGCCAAGATGGTTTGGCTGCAAGCACAGACTGCGTAATCCGCGGTCCCCCACCCGCAACTGGCAAAGGTCGCTGCATGAACACTTCCACCCCCGGTGCGCCCCGTAACGGCGCACGCTGGCTGACGCAGGCCCTGGAAGCCGAAGGCGTGCAAACGCTGTTCGGCTACCCGGGCGGCACCATCATGCCGTTCTACGACGCATTGGTGGACTCCAGCCTCAAGCACATCCTGGTACGACACGAGCAGGGCGCGGCGCTTGCCGCCAATGGTTATGCCCGCGCAAGCGGCAAGGTAGGCGTATGCGTGGCCACCTCCGGCCCGGGCGCGTCCAACCTGGTCACCGGCATCGCCGACGCCATGCTCGACTCGGTACCGATGGTGTGCCTGACCGGCCAGGTCGCTACCCCGCTGCTGGGTACCGATGCGTTCCAGGAACTGGATGTGTTCGGCATGACCATGCCGATCGTCAAGCACAGCTGGCTGGTGCGCAGCGTTGATGAGCTGCCGCAGGTGGTTGCCGAAGCCTTCCGTGTCGCCCGCGAAGGGCGGCCCGGTCCGGTGCTGATCGACCTGCCCAAGGACGTGCAGCTGGGCGATGCCTCGCACCTGCCCGATCACGTGCCAGCCTCGGTGGACCCGGTGCCGGCACCGTCCGCAGAGCGCCTGGCTGCTGCGGTCGAGATGATTGCCGCTGCAGAGAAGCCGGTTGTCTACGGCGGCGGCGGCATCGGCCTGGCCGATGCGGTTGGCGAGTTCCGCCACTTCGTCGAAAGCTCGGGCATCCCGACCGTACTGACGCTGCGCGGCCTGGGCGCTTTGCCGGCCAATCATCCGCAGTACCTGGGCATGCTGGGCATGCACGGCACCCGTGCCGCCAACATGGCGGTGCAGGAGTCGGACCTGCTGATCGTGGTCGGTGCCCGCTTCGATGACCGCGCCACCGGCAAGCTGGCCGAATTCGCCCCGTTCGCCCGCGTCATCCACCTGGATGCCGATGCCTACGAGATCTCCAAGCTGCGCGCGGTCGACATTGCCATCCCCGGCAACGTCAAGACCGGCCTGCAGGCACTGACCAGCATCCGCAGCAGCTGCAACAGCTGGCGCGCACGTTGTGCCGCCAACCGTGAAAAGTTCGCCGCACGCTATGACGCGCCCGGCCACGACATCTACGCACCGGCGTTGTTGAAGCGCCTGAGCGAAGTGGCACCGCCGGATACCGTTATCGCCTGCGATGTCGGCCAGCACCAGATGTGGGTGGCGCAGCATTGCCGCTTCAACCATCCGCGCAACCACCTGACTTCCGGCGCGCTGGGCACGATGGGCTTCGGCCTGCCGGCGGCGATGGGCGCACAGTTCGCCTGCCCCGATCGCACCGTGGTGCTGGTCTCCGGTGATGGCAGCTTCATGATGAACGTGCAGGAGCTGGCCACCATCGCCCGCTGTCGCCTGCCGGTGAAGATCGTGCTGCTGGACAATTCATCGCTGGGCATGGTCCGCCAGTGGCAGGAGCTGTTCTTCGCCGAGCGTTACAGCGAGATCGACCTGTCCGACAACCCGGACTTCGCCGCGCTGGTGCAGGTGTTCGGCATCCCCGCCACCCGCATCACCCAGCGTGCGCAGGTCGAGGACGCACTGGCCGCCATGCTGGATACGCCCGGCCCGGCGCTGCTGCACGTCTCCATCGATGCACGCGCCAACGTGTGGCCGCTGGTGCCACCCAACAACGCCAACAGCACCATGCTGGACAGCAACCCAGCCCATGCCAAGGCAGCGCAGGAGAGTTCCAATGCAATACCGGCTTGACCTGGTGCTGAAGCCTGCCGAAGGCGCGCTGGTGCGCGTGATCGGCATGGTCGAACGGCGCGGCTTCGCCCCCAGCAACATCGCCGGCAACCGCAATGCCGACGATGCCGGCCGTTGGCACGTGCAAATGGACATCCATGGCACGCGCCCGCCGGAAACCCTGTGCCATCAGCTGCAGAAGGTCTACGACTGCGAATCCGTGCGGCTGGTACCGGTAGCAGGTGCCAGCGTATGAGCAGCGATGTAAGTGGCGTACCGGTAGTACGCCGCCGCAAACCACGGAGGCGTCTTCTTCAACGCGAACAGTCGACAGCAGGTTCGTTCGTATGCGGTGACGGCCACGTACATGCCTGACCGTGGCCGCGCCAACGCAGTTGCAACACCCGCTGACGCATTGAACGTCAGCGTTGCCGATGTCTTGGCCGCGCAGGCCCGCCTGCGCCGTTTCCTGCCGCCTACCCCGCTGCACTACGCGGAACGTTTCGGCACCTGGTTGAAGCTGGAGAATCTGCAGCGCACCGGGTCCTACAAGGTGCGTGGCGCTTTGAACGCGATGCTGGCGGCACTGGAGCGCGGCGACGAGCGCCCGGTGATCTGCGCCTCGGCCGGCAACCACGCCCAAGGTGTGGCCTGGGCCTCGCATCGGCTGGGCGTACAGGCCATCACGGTGATGCCGCATGGCGCACCGGCCACCAAGATCGCCGGCGTCCAGCATTGGGGCGCCACCGTACGCCAGCACGGCAACAGCTACGACGAAGCCTTCGCCTTCGCCCGCGAGCTGGCCGAACAGAACGGCTACCGCTTCCTGTCCGCCTTCGACGACCCGGACGTGATCGCCGGCCAGGGCACGCTGGGCATCGAGCTGGCGCCGCATGCACCGGACGTGGTGATCGTGCCGATCGGCGGCGGCGGCCTGGCCTCGGGCGTTGCGCTGGCCCTGAAATCGCAGGGCGTGCGTATCATCGGTGCGCAGGTCGAAGGCGTGGACTCGATGGCACGCGCGATCAAGGGCGATGTGCGCGAAGTTGATCCGGTGCCGACCCTCGCCGATGGCGTCAAGGTCAAGATCCCGGGCTTCCTCACCCGCCGCCTGTGCGCCAGCCTGCTCGACGATGTGGTCATCGTCCGTGAAGCCGAGCTGCGCGAAACCCTGGTGCGGCTGGCGTTGGAAGAACACGTCATCGCCGAAGGTGCAGGTGCACTGGCGTTGGCCGCAGGCCGCCGCGTCTCCGGCAAGCGCAAATGTGCTGTGGTATCCGGCGGCAACATCGATGCCACGGTATTGTCGACCTTGTTGTCTGAAGTACGCCCCAGCCCACCACGCAAACCTCGACGGCGTAACGCCGAACGACTTAGAAGCCGTGTCGTTGCATCGACACAGCGCAGTTCCAGATCCGAATCCCCCCAAATTTCCGTTACCGCCGCAGTCGAGGAGACCCTCTGGTGAATACTCCAACCAACAATACCCCGCGAATTACCATCTTCGACACGACCCTGCGCGACGGTGAGCAATCACCCGGCTGCAGCATGACGCCACCACAGAAGCTGGTGATGGCGAGGGCGCTGGCGGAACTGGGCGTGGACGTGATCGAAACCGGCTTCCCCGCAAGTTCGCAGTCCGACCGCGAAGCCATGGCGCTGATCGGCCGCGAGGTACGACAGCCGGTCCTGGCAGTGCTGTCGCGCTGCCTGGCCGGCGATATCGAAACCTCCATCAAGGCTCTGGAAGCCGCAGCGCGCCCGCGCCTGCACCTGTTCCTGTCCACCAGTCCGCTGCACCGCGAGCACAAGCTGCGCATCAGCAAGGAACAGGTGCTGGAATCGGTACACAAGCATGTGAGCATGGCGCGCGGCTACCTGGACGACGTCGAGTTCTCCGCCGAGGACGCCACCCGCACCGAACTGGACTTCCTGACCGAAGTCACCCAGGTCGCGATCGCTGCCGGCGCGCGCACCATCAACCTGCCCGATACCGTTGGTTTCACCACGCCGGAGGAAATCCGCGCGATGTTCCAGCACGTGATCGCCAATGCGGCCGGCGCTGACAAGGTGGTGTTCAGTACCCACTGCCACAACGACCTGGGCCTGGCCGTGGCCAACTCGCTGGCCGCCATCGAAGGCGGTGCACGCCAGGTGGAAGGTTCGATAAACGGCATCGGCGAGCGCGCCGGCAACTGCGCGCTGGAAGAAATCGCGATGGTGCTGAAGGTCCGCAACGCCTTCTACAACAACTTCGACACCGGTTTCGACACCCGCCGCATCGTGCCCACCTCGCAACTGCTGCAGCGTCTGGTCGGCATGCCGGTGCAGCGCAACAAGGCCATCGTTGGCGCCAATGCCTTCGCGCACGAATCCGGCATCCACCAGCACGGCATGCTGCGCAACCGCAATACCTACGAAATCATGCGTCCTGAAGACGTGGGCTGGGAATCCTCGCAGATGGTGCTGGGCCGCCACAGCGGCCGTGCCGCGGTCGAGGCGCGCCTGCGTGCACTGGGCTACTGGCTGGAAGAAGAAGAGCTGAAGCTGATCTTCGAGCAGTTCAAGGCACTGTGCGAACAGCAGCGCGTGGTCACCGATGCCGACCTGCAGACCCTGATGCAGGGCACCTCCAGCAGCGACGGCTACCGCCTGGCTTCGATGACCATCAGCGACGTCGGCAGCCGTGCCAATGCGCTGGTCGAACTGTCCGATCCGGAAGGCAACCGGGTTGCCGAAACCGCGCAGGGCGACGGCCCGGTCGATGCCTTGTTCTCGGCATTGTCGGCTGCCACCGGCGTGCAGCTGACCTTGGACAGCTACCACGTGCACAGCGTCGGCATCGGCGCCGATGCGCGTGGCGAAGCCAACCTGAGCGTGCGTCACGAAGGCGAGATCCTCGAAGGCACCGGCACCAGCCGTGACATCATCGAAGCCAGCGCGCTTGCCTGGCTGGATGTCACCAACCGCCTGCTGCGCCAGCGTGAAAGCAGCACCACCGAGGAAGCCGTCAGCGCCTGAGCGCGACGGCAGAACATAGGCACCGGAACGAACCAATGAGCTCCGCACCCAAAACCCTGTACGACAAACTGTGGGACGCCCACGTTGTCGTCCCCGAATCCGACAACGCGCCGGCCGTGCTGTACATCGACCTGCACCTGATCCATGAAGTGACCTCACCGCAGGCCTTCACCGAGCTGCGCGAGCGCGGCCTGAAACCACGCCGCACCGATCGCACCAAGGCGACGATGGATCACTCCACGCCGACCCTGCCGGCCGGCCCGGACGGCAAGCTGCCGTACGCAAGCAAGGCCTCCGAAGCGCAGGTCGAAACACTGGCGAAGAATTGCGCCGAGTACGGCATCGAGCTGTTCGACCTGTCCTCGGCCAACCGCGGCATCGTCCACGTCATCGCCCCGGAGCAGGGTTTCACCCAGCCCGGCATGACCATCGTCTGCGGTGACAGCCACACCTCCACGCATGGCGCGTTCGGCTCGCTGGCCTTCGGCATCGGCACCAGCGAAGTCGGCCACGTGCTGGCCACGCAGTGCCTGCTGCAGCGCAAGGCCAGGACCATGGCAATCACCGTCGACGGCGAACTGGCGCCGGGCGTGGGTGCCAAGGACGTGGTGCTGCACATCATCGGCGTGATCGGCGTCAACGGTGGCACCGGCCATGTACTGGAATTCCGTGGCTCGGCGATCCGCGCGATGGACATGGAACAGCGCATGACCCTGTGCAACATGTCGATCGAAGCCGGTGCCCGCGCCGGTATGGTGGCGCCGGACCAGGTCACCTTCGACTGGGTCGCCAACACCCCGCGCGGCCCCAAGGGCGCCGACTTCGACACCGCCGTGGCGTACTGGTCCTCGTTGAACAGCGACGAAGGCGCACGCTTCGATGTGGAAGTGCAGATCGACGCCGCCGACATCCGCCCGACCCTGACCTGGGGCACGCACCCGGGCACCGCGATTGCGGTTGATGCGCCGATCCCGGCCGCCAACGATGCCGCTGCGCAGAAGGGCCTGGACTACATGAAGTTCGAAGCCGGCCACAGCTTGATCGGTACGCCGGTGGATGTGGTGTTCGTCGGTTCCTGCACCAATGGCCGCTTGAGCGACATGCGCGAAGTCGCACAGGTGTTGCGCGGCCGCCACGTCGCCGATGGCGTACGCATGCTGGTGGTGCCGGGCTCGGAGATCGTCAAGCGCGATGCCGAGGCCGAAGGCATCCACGAAATCGTGCGTGCCGCCGGTGCCGAGTGGCGCGAGCCGGGCTGCTCGATGTGCATCGCCATGAACGGCGACCTGGTTGCACCCGGCCAGTTGGCGGTCAGCACCAGCAATCGTAACTTTGAAGGCCGCCAAGGGCCGGGCTCGCGCACCTTGCTGGCCTCGCCGATGAGCGCGGCATGGGCGGCGGTGAACGGCCGCGTTGCCGATACCCGCGATCTGTTTGCCAAGGAGGTGGCGTGATGGCCGTCGCTTTTGCCCTTCTCCCTCCGGGAGATACAAAGGTATGCCCCCGCGAAGGCGGGGGTGCCCCGAAGGGGCGGATGAGGGCGACCGCTGCTCATTCCGGCAAACACCCTGCGCAAGCACACCCTCATCCGGCGCTGCGCGCCACCTTCTCCCGATGGGAGAAGGGCTACGCACTGGAGCTGTACTGATGGCCGCATTGACCACGATCACCTCGCGCAGCGTTGTGCTGCGCCAGACCAATATCGATACCGACCAGATCATCCCGGCGCGTTTCCTGTCCACCACCGAGCGTGCCGGCCTGGGAAAGAACGCGTTCAATGATTGGCGCTGGCAGGCCGATGGTTCACCGAATGCGGAGTTCGCCTTCAACCAGCCGCACAACCAGGGCCGCGCGATTTTGCTGGCCGGGCGAAACTTCGGCTGCGGCTCCTCGCGCGAGCATGCGCCGTGGGCGCTGACCGACCTGGGCCTGCAGGCAATCGTCAGCAGCGAGATCGCCGACATCTTCCGCAACAACTCGCTGAAGAACGGCCTGCTGCCGATCGTGCTGGACGAAGCCGACGTACAGGAGTTGATGCAGAACCCGGATGACGAGCTGACCGTGGATGTGGCGGCACGCGAGCTGCGTACCTCCAGCGGCAAGGCCTACAGCTTCCCGCTGGATGGTTTCTCGCAGACCTGTCTGCTGGAAGGCGTGGATCAGCTGGGTTGGTTGCTTGGTCGGGTGGATGAGATCGAGCGGTATGAGGCTGCTCGCGCGGTGTGAAGCACTTGCCCTTCTCCCCTCGGGAGAAGGGCCCCGCAGGGGCGGATGAGGGTGCGGACGAAGCCTACTGCAGCCAAACAGCGCATGGCGCCCCCTACCCTCACCCCAACCCCTCTCCCGGTGGGAGAGGGGCTTTGAAAAAACAACAACAGCAACCGGAACCCTTACATGCAAGCCAACATCGTCGTACTGCCGGGTGACGGCATCGGTCCAGAAATCACCGCCGTTGCCGTCGACGTGCTCAAGGCCATCGCAGCCCGGTTCGGTCACAGCTTCAGCTTCAGCGAACACGACATCGGCGGCATCGCCATCGACAATCACGGCGAGCCGCTACCGGCAGCCACGCTGGAAGCCTGCAGCAAGGCGGACGCGGTCCTGCTCGGCGCCGTCGGTGGCCCGAAGTGGTCCGACCCGAACGCCAAAGTGCGCCCGGAACAAGGCCTGCTGGCGATCCGCAAGGCACTGGGCCTGTACGCCAATCTGCGCCCGGTGCGCACCCACCCGGCCGCGCTCAATGCCTCGCCGATCAAGCCCGAACTGCTCAAGGACGTGGACTTCGTGGTGGTGCGCGAGCTGACCGGCGGCATCTACTTCGGCGACAAGAGCCGCGATGCCGACAGCGCCAGCGACCTGTGCCGCTACACCGTGGTCGAGATCGAGCGCGTGCTGCGCAGCGCCTTCCGCCTGGCCCAACAGCGCCGCGGCAAGCTCACCTCGGTGGACAAGGCCAATGTGCTGGAAACCTCGCGCCTCTGGCGTGACATCGCCGCACGCATCGGCCGCGAAGAATTCCCGGACGTGGAACTGGAACACCAGCTGGTCGATTCCATGGCCATGCACCTGATCGCCAAGCCGCGCGTCTACGATGTGATCGTCACCGAGAACATGTTCGGCGACATCCTCACCGACGAGGCCTCGATGCTGGCCGGTTCGCTGGGCCTGCTGCCGTCGGCTTCGCTGGGCGAACAGGGCAAGGTCGGCATCTACGAGCCCATCCACGGTTCGGCGCCGGATATCGCCGGCATGGGCATCGCCAACCCCTATGCCACCATCCTCAGTGCGGCGATGCTGCTGCGCCATTCACTGGGACTGGAGGCCGAGGCTGCAGCCATCGAGCAGGCGGTCAGCGCCGCACTCGATGGTGGCCACTTCACCGCCGACCTGGCCGCACAAGGACAGGCGCTCAACACCCAGCAAGCCGGGCTAGCCGTGCTTGCGCAGTTGAACTGATGTAACCAGACGCGGCCCTTGGCCGCGTCTTTTTTTGCGGGCTGTTCCCGCCAGGTGGATACCACGCCGTTTCTTCATTGGACCTGTCGCTTCAGGTCCCGCACGAAAAAGGAATGACCTTGAACTACCGCACTCCCGACGACTTCCTGGCCCATGTGGCCAAGCGCGACCCCAACCAATCCGAGTTCCTGCAGGCGGTAAAGGAAGTGGCGCACAGCCTGTGGCCGTTCCTGCAGCAGAACCCGAAGTACACGCAATATGGGTTGCTGGAACGTCTGGTCGAGCCGGAGCGGGTGATCCAGTTCCGCGTCGCCTGGGCCGATGACAAGGGGCAAACCCACGTCAACCGCGCCTGGCGCGTGCAGCACAATTCGGCGATAGGTCCATTCAAGGGTGGCATGCGCTTCCACCCGTCGGTGAACCTGTCCATCCTCAAGTTCCTGGCCTTCGAGCAGACCTTCAAGAACGCCTTGACCACGCTGCCGATGGGTGGCGGCAAGGGCGGCTCGGACTTCGACCCCAAGGGCAAGAGCGATAGCGAAGTGATGCGCTTCTGCCAGGCGCTGATGCTGGAGCTGTACCGCCACCTTGGGCCTGATACCGATGTGCCTGCCGGTGATATCGGCGTTGGCGCACGCGAGGTCGGCTTCATGGCCGGCATGATGAAGAAGCTCAGCAACGATGCTTCCAGCGTTTTCACCGGTAAAGGGCTGGCTTTTGGCGGCAGCCTGATGCGGCCGGAAGCCACCGGCTTCGGCACGGTCTATTTCGTCGAGCAGATGCTGCACCACGCCAAGCGCCAGACCCACGGTGCCAAGGTGTTGGTGTCCGGTTCCGGCAACGTCGCCCAGTACGCGGCGATCAAGGCCAGCGAGCTCGGCGCCAAGGTGCTGACCTTCTCCGATTCCGGCGGCACCCTGTACGCACGCGATGGCTTCGACGAAACCGCCCTGCAGGACGTGATGGCGTTGAAGAACGAACGCCGCGGCCGCCTGTCCGAACTCGCCGATGATGCGCGCTTCGAGTTCCTGGCCGACCGTCGCCCCTGGCATATCCCGACCGATATCGCCCTGCCCTGCGCCACCCAGAACGAGTTGGATGAAACCGACGCCCGCACCCTGGTCCACAACGGCGTGCTGTGCGTGGCCGAAGGCGCAAACATGCCGTCAACGCTGGAAGCAGTGGATGTATTCCTGCAGGCCGGCACGCTGTACGCGCCGGGCAAGGCCAGCAATGCCGGTGGCGTGGCCACCTCGGGCCTGGAAATGAGCCAGAACGCGCTGCGCTTGTCGTGGCGCCATGCCGATGTCGATGAGCGCCTGCACGTGATCATGAAGGAGATCCACGCCAACTGCGTGCATCACGGCGTACGTGCCGATGGCAGCGTCAACTACGTGGACGGCGCCAACATCGCCGGCTTCGTCAAGGTCGCCGATGCCATGTTGGCGCAGGGGCTGTACTGAATCATCCAGCCTCCGCACGGCTGGAAACCGGCGGCGCCCAGGGGCGCCGTCGTCATGACAATACCCGGTTGCGGCCTTCGCGCTTGGCGCGATAGAGCTGCCGGTCAGCGGCCGCCAACAGGGTGCGTCCGTCCGCCTGGCCTGGGCCGAATGCCGCAACACCGATACTGACGGTGACACTGACGTCGGCATCCACGTCCTCGAAGCGCAGTCGCGCCAGGCGGATCCGCAGCTCCTGCAATGCCGCCACCGCCTCCTGCAGTGATATGCCATGTATCACCACCAGGAACTCCTCACCGCCATGCCGGGCCACGAACTGCTCCTTGCCAAGCCGCAGCTGCAACAGGCTGGCGATGTCGCGCAGCACCTGATCGCCGGCATCGTGGCCGTAGCGGTCATTGATCTGCTTGAAATGATCAACATCCACCAGCGCCACGTTCAAGGGCGTCCCCTCGGTGCTGGCGCGCTGCAACGCCTGCTGCAGATAGGCATCACCCGCGCGCCGGTTGGGCAGGCCGGTGAGTGGATCATGCATGGCCTGGTGCTCCAGGCGCTGCAACAGGCTGGCGCGCTCCGAGTCGGCCTGCTCCAGCGCGCGGTTTTTCTCGCTCAATTCCTGGGTGCGTGCAGCGATCTCGTTGCTCAGGCGCTGTTGCCCGCGTCGATAGCTGGCTGCGCGCCAACCTGCCAGCAACAGGATCAGGCCCAGCACGGCCGCAGCGCTCAGCCAGCGCACCCACGGGCGCTGCCATAGCGGTGCGGCGATATCCAGTTCCAGCACTGTTTCGCCGCCGCGATTGGTGTTTTCCCAATCCAACGGCAACGACATCGCCTGGATGCGCAGCCGATATTTCCCTGGTGGCAGATTGGTATAGATCGCTTCGACGCGACTGCCTGCATCCAGCCAATCACTGTCAAAGCCTTCAAGACGATAGCGGTAACGCATCTTGTCCGGCGCGCGGAAACCCAGCCCGGCGTAGGCCACGGCAATGCGATCCACGCCGGCTGGCAGGGAGTAGGCGCTGCTCACCGGCTGCGGATCGCCATCGATGACCACGCTTTCAATGGCTACCGGAATCTTCCGGAAACGTGCATTGCCATCGACACGCTGCGGATCGATCACCGCCAGGCCACCGGCGGTGGGAAACAACAATTCACCGTCACGCGTGAACCAGCCTGCAGGGGATGAAGCGCCATTGCCCTGGCTGCTGGGCATGCCATCGGTATGGTCCAGCACCTGCACCGCCAGATGCGTACGCGCGCCGGCAGCCACGGCAATCAGGTCCGTGCGATCAAGCCGGAACACGCCCTGGTTGCTGGACAGCCACAGATGGCCCACGCCATCGTCGATGACCCGGAAAACCTTGTCGCGCGGCAACCCGTTGCGATGATCGAACACGGCAATGTCCAAGCCACGCTTGCGCAGCAGTCCGTGGTCACTGGCAATCCACAGGTCACCATTGTCGTCGCCAAGGAAGTCGAAGACATAGCGCGCCGGGAACCCCACATCAGGCAACCACGCCTGCAGCTTGCCGTCCTTGTCCAGGCTCGCCATGCCACCGTCCGTACCTATCCAGAGTACGCCGGCAGCGTCGCGGTACAGCGCATGCACCGCCAGTCCCGGCAGCCCCTCTTCCAATCCATAGTGATGCAGCTTGCCGCGCTGGTGGTGATACAGACCTTCCGAGCTGCCTATCCAGAGGCTGCCATCGGCTTCACTCAACAGACTGCGGATCAGCGGCTGTACGGTACCCGGCAAGCTGATCTGTTGTACGACCCGACCAGCCTCATCCACGCCAAGCACGCCCTTGTTGTAGGTGCCAGCCCACACGCCCTGACCACGCGCAGCCAAGGCCAGCACCGACGCGTCACGGCCAGTGCCCGGCAACAAGCGCACCGCGCTGATCAGATCGCCGCGCATGCGGTTCAGGCCTTCGGAATGTCCGATCCAGACATCGCCGTTGTCGGACTGGATCAGCGCACGCAGATAGTCCGAGCCCAGTCCATCCTCCATGGTCAGTCCACGTGCCGCGCCTTCGTCGATGCGGAACAAGCCATCGGTGCTGCCCGCCCAGACCAGACCTTCCCGGTCGATCAACAAGGCGGGACTGACCTGCCCGGGAACCGCGATCCGCTCGGTCTTGCCTGGTGCCAAGCGCACCAGTCGGCCCGCGGACAGGCTCAGCCACAACGCATCGCTGGCATCATGGCGCACCGCATCCACGCGCTCACCAGGCAACAGGTGCTGCCGTCGGCCATCAGCGTGCAGCCAATGGACACCGTCGTCGGCAGCAACCACCCAGCCGTTGTCGCCATCATCGACCAGATCACGCACCACCCAACCAGCCGTACCGTTCCACGGCGCCAGATGTCCCTGCTGCTGGTGGTAGACACCTTTTTCAGTGGCAACCAGCACCGTTCCATCCGCCATCAGGCGCAGTGCGGTGATCGGCACCTCGGGCAGGCCAAGCGTGGCACCGGCATCGAGCAGCTGCCCCGAGGGCAGCAAGCGCAGCAGCTTGTCCTTGGCGGCGATCCACAGGTCGCCGGATGGATCCCGCAGCAATGCGGTAACCGATAGATGCCGGGCATCGCCCCCCCCCAATGCTTCCCAACGCCCGCGGTGGTAGCTGTAGACACCATCGGAAATGGTCCCGAACAGCACGGCGCCGTCGGCCTCGGGCAGGATGCTCAGCACCCCGGAAAGCTCCACGCCAGGGGTGTTCTGCCGATCAAATACGGTGAAGCTGCGGCCGTTGAAGCGGACCACGCCTTCCCAGGTGCCCAGCCAGATGAAGCCGTCAGTGCCCTGTGCCACCGACTGCACCAGGTTGTGCGGCAGCCCCTGCTCCATGCCCCACCCGGCCACGGTATGCCGCGCGGCCTGCGCCGGCGGCAAGATCACGGCCCACAGCAGGGCTGTTACGAGCAGGGTGCACAGCCAAGCCGTCAGCCGGTCCCGGCCGGCAAGGCATGCAGCTGTGGCGTCGGTAATCCTCTGGCGTCTGTACAAACCCGCCTCCGCAGGTCACGCCGACTCCCCCGTCGGCGCGCCAATTTACCACCTCAACCGTGAAATCCGTCGCCGTTTCTTACGGCCGGCCCCGTGGCCGGCCTTGGCGGCGACGGCTCACAGCGCGCTGCTCAGTGACTGGCCTCGTCCGGGCGCACCCGGAACCAGGCCGCATACAGCGCAGGCAGGAACACCAGGGTCAGCACCGTGCCGACGATCAACCCGCCCATGATCGAGATCGCCATCGAGCCGTAGAAGGCACTGCGCGACAGCGGGATCATCGCCAGCACCGCCGCCAGCGCGGTCAGCACGATAGGCCGGAAGCGGCGCACCGTGGCATCGATGATGGCGTGCCAGCGGTCATGGCCGGCATCGATGTCCTGCTGGATCTGGTCGATCAGGATCACCGAGTTGCGCATGATCATGCCGGCCAGGGCGATCGTGCCCAGCATTGCCACGAAGCCGAACGGCGCCTGGAACAGCAGCAGGAACCAGGTCGCGCCGATGATGCCCAGCGGTGCGGTGATGAACACCATCGCCGCCCGCGAGAAGCTGCGCAGCTGCACCATCAGCAGCGTCGCCACCACCACCAGGAACAGCGGCATGCCGGCCTTGATCGAGTTCTGCCCGCGCGCGGAGTCCTCCACGGTGCCGCCGGTTTCCAGCAGATAGCCACTGGGCAGGGCGTCGCGGATGTCACTCAAGGTCGGCACGATCTGCTCGACCACGCCGACCGGCAGCATGCTGTCGCCGATGTCGGCACGCACGGTGACGGTTGGCAGGCGGTCGCGGTGCCAGATGATGCCGTCTTCGAAGGCATATTCCAGCTTGGCCACCTGCGACAACGACACCGACTTGCCGCTGGCGGTCGGGATGGCCAGGCTGCCCAGCATGTCCAGACGCGCACGCTCATCATCCGGGCCACGCAGCAACATGCCGATCTGGCGGTTGCCTTCGCGGTAGGTGCTCACGCTCATGCCTGACAGCGAGCTGGTCAGGAACTGCGCGATCTGCGCACTGCTCACGCCCAGTACGCGGGCTCGGTCCTGGTCCACGACCAGGCGCACCACCTTGCTCGGTTCGCTCCAGTTGAGGTTGACGTTGGTGGTATGCGGGTTCTGCCGAACCTTTTCCGCCACCTGCGCGGCAATCGCCTGCACGCGCTCGATATGCTCGCCGGAAATACGGAACTGCACCGGGTAGCCAACCGGCGGGCCGTTCTCAAGGCGGGTCACACGCAGCTGCACATCACCGAACTTGGGCACGACTTCCGTCAACAACCAATCACGCAGCTCCTCGCGTGCCTTGGTGTCCTCGGCCAGCACCACGTACTGGGCGAAGTTGGTGGCCGGCAACTGCTGGTCCAACGGCAGGTAGAAGCGCGGCGAACCGTTGCCGACATAGCCGACGAAGTTGGCCACACCCTTGTGCCCCTTGATCAGCGCTTCGAACTTCTGTGCCTGTGCCTGGGTGGCAGTCAGCGACGCGCCTTCGGCCAGTTCGATATCCACCATCAGCTCGGGCCGGGTCGAATCCGGGAAGAACTGTTGCGGCACGAAGCGGAAGATCACCAGCGAGAACACGAACAGGCCCGCCGTGGCCAGGATCACCAGCCAACGGCGACGCAGGCAGGCATCCAGGAACACCCGGAAGCGCTGGTAGAACGCGCTCTTGTATGGGTCATGGTCGTGCGCCAGCTCCTTCGGCTTGATCAGGTTGGCCACGGCCGGATTGCGGTCGGCCCAGCGCAGCCGCAGCGCATGCCAGCGCCCGGCAATACTGCCCGGCCTGGGCGGCTGCGGGTTGTGCAGGTCCGGCAGCATCTTGTCGCCAAGATACGGAATGAACAGCACCGCGGCGATCCACGACACTACCAGCGCGATCGTCACCACCTGGAACAGGGAACGCGTGTATTCACCGGTGCTGGAAGCTGCGGTGGCAATCGGCAGGAAGCCGGCCGCGGTGATCAAGGTACCGGTCAACATCGGGAAGGCGGTGGATGTCCAGGCAAAGCTGGCCGCGCGCAGGCGGTCGTAGCCCTGCTCCATCTTGGTGGCCATCATCTCCACCGCGATGATCGCGTCGTCCACCAGCAGGCCCAGCGCAAGCACCAGGGCGCCCAGCGAAATCTTGTGCAAGCCGATATCGAACTGGTGCATGACGAAGAACGTCATCGCCAGCACCAGCGGGATCGATACCGCCACCACCAGACCGGTGCGCCAGCCCAGCGAGAAGAAGCTCACCAGCAGCACGATCACCACCGCTTCGGTCAGCACCTTGACGAACTCGCCCACCGATTCCTTCACCGCATGCGGCTGGTCGGAGACCTTGCGCAGCTGCATGCCGGCCGGCAGCGTCTTCTGCAGCTGCTCGAACTCGCTGTCCAGGGTCTTGCCCAGCTTGAGGATGTCTCCCCCGTTCTTCATCGCCACGGCAATACCGATGGCGTCCTCACCCATGAAGCGCATCTTGGCCGAGGCCGGATCGGCGAAGCCGCGCTTCACCTCGGCGATATCGCCCAGCCGCACGCTGCGATCACCGGCCTGGATCGGGAAGTTGCGGATGTCCTCGACGGAAGTGAACTGACCGCTGACGCGCAGCTGCACGCGATCGGTCGGGGTCTCGAACCAGCTGGCCGGAGCCACCGCATTCTGCTGCGCCAGCGCCTGCTGCACCTGCTGCATCGACACGCCCAGCGTGGCCAGCTTGGTGTTGGACAGCTGGATCCACACCTTCTCGTCCTGCAGGCCGAGCAGGTCGACCTTGCCGACATCGTCCACGCGCTGCAGCTGCAGCTGGATGCGGTCGGCATAGTCGCGCATCAGCGCATAGTCGAAACCCTTGCCGGTCAGCGCATAGATATTGCCGAAAGTGTCACCGAACTCATCATTGAAGAACGGCCCGATCACTTCGGCTGGCAGCTGCGAATGGATGTCGCCGACCTTCTTGCGCACCTGGTAGAACAGCTCGGGCACGTCCTTGGACGGCATCGAGTCGCGCGCCATGAAGATCACCTGCGACTCGCCCGGGCGCGAATAGGCCTGGATGAATTCGAATTCGCCGGTGTTCATCAACGCTTTTTCGATCGGCTCGGTGACCTGCTTGGACACCTGCTCGGCGGTGGCGCCCGGCCACATGGTCTGCACCACCATCGCCTTGAAGGTGAACGGCGGATCTTCGGATTGGCCAAGGTGCTTGTACGACCAGGCACCGATGATCGCCATGGCGATCATCATGAACAACACCAGCGGGCGGTTACCGAGCGCCCATTCGGAGAGATTGAAGCGTTTCACGCCTCACTCCCCTTTCTTTGCGGATGCGGCGGCAGGCGCAAGTACCGGCCTGTTACTCCTGTCCACCGCAGTCACCTGCTGACCTTCACGCAGCAGATGGCCACCGGCGGCAACCACCCAATCCTCGGCCTTCAAGCCCGCCAACACCGGAACGCTTTCCGGGCCGTAGGCACCCAGCGTCACCGTACGCGCCTGCAGCTTGCCATCGGCCGGGTTCACCACCCACACGCTGGCCTGCTGCGGCTGCTTGCCCGCCTGCACCGCGGCCAGCGGCACGCTCATCACGCCTTGCTTGCCGTGGGCGATGAACACCCGCGCGCTCTGGCCCAGTTCAACCGTATCCAATGCATCGGCAGCCAGACTGACCCGCGCGGCATAGGTACGCGCCTGCGGATCGGCAGCGGCGGCGATCTCGCGGATGCTGCCCGACAGACGCTTGCCTTCCTGGTTCCACAACTCGACCTCGACCGCCTGGCCAACGCTGAAGTCGCGGATCGCACTTTCCGGCAATGCAATGGCGACTTCGCGTGCGCCGTCGGCGGCCATCGTGTAAATGGTCTGGCCTGCGGCAACCACCTGCCCGGCCTCGGCCTCGCGGCTGGCGATCATGCCGCCTTCCGGTGCATGCAGTTGGGCGTAGCCGGACTGGTTGCGCGCAACATCGAGATTGGCCCGCGCCGCATCGGCCTGGCCCTGCGCTGCTTTCAGGGCAGCGGTCTGCGCATCCAGCGCCGACTGGCTGACCAGTTGCTGGCTGGCCAGCGTTTGATAGCGTTTGTGCTCGTCGCGGGCACGCACCAGGTCAGCTTCGGCGGCAGCGAACTGTGCCTGCGCCGCACGTGCCTGCAGGTTGTAGTCGGCAACATCCAGTTCAGCCAGCAACTGTCCCTTGCTGACCCGCTGGCCGGCATCCACTTCGCGCCGCAGCAGCTTGCCGCCGACCCGGAAGGACAGCGCGGTTTCCTCGCGCGCACGCACCTCGCCCGGATAGGCGCCGACCGCCACCCCGCCATTGCCGGCCGGGTGCTCCACCAACACGGGTACAGCATGCACAGGCACGGATTCGGGCTTGCCGCAGGCAGCAAGCAAGGGCAACAGCAGGCAACAGCCAATCCATCGAAGGTGGGTCATAAATAAGGTCGCTGACGCAAGGGGGAAGAGGGGACGGGGTTTCACCGCCATTACTAAACGCATCGGTATAGTATAAATATCGAACCAGCTGGTCTAGTATTACCGGATGTCTCCGAAAAAACCCTCCCCAGCGCCCGCCACGTCGGCGCAACGCAGTTCCGGTCCGGGTCGCCCCAAGGACCTGGGCAAGCGTGCGGCCATCCTGGACGCAGCCAAGGAGTTGTTCATCGAGCAGGGTTTCAATGGCGTCAGCATGGACGAGATTGCCGCCCGCGCCAGTGTCTCCAAGCTGACGGTCTACAGCCATTTCGGCGACAAGGACACCTTGTTCAGCGAGGCGATCCAGGCCAAGTGCGTGGAAATGATGCCTGATGAGCTGTTTGTCACCGACAACGAGGCGCCGCTGCGCGGCCAGCTGCAGGGCATCGGCCACGCGTTTTTTGCCCTGATCAGCAGTGACGCGGCCATCGCCACCCAGCGCATGATGATGACCCCGGATACCGATGACCGGGTCCGGCAGATGTTCTGGCAGGCTGGCCCAGCCCGTACCGAATCCGCGCTCACCGAGTTCCTCGGCGCCCGCGTTGCCCGTGGCCAGCTGGACATCGACGACCTGCCTCTGGCATCCCGGCAGTTCTTCTGCCTGATCAAGGGCGAGGTCCACGCACATATGATGTGTGGCCTGTGCACCGCCCCGGATCAGCTCAATGTGGACGTGCATATTGCCGCCAGCGTTGATTTTTTCCTGCGCGCCTACGGCCCGCGCCCGCAAGCTGAATGAACCGGAGGTGCGAATGACTTCCGGCACTGCGTCCAACGCGGCCCTCGCCGCAATGTTGGACCCGTACTTTGTGTCTGGTAACCGGTAAAATGGCCGGCCCACTGCGCTGGAATGATGAGCTTCCCATGACGATCGATTACTCCCACGTCCGCGAAATGATGGTTGAACAGCAGATCCGGCCCTGGGATGTGCTGGAGGTCCGCGTGCTGGACGTGCTGGCCCGCCTGCCGCGTGAAGCCTTCGTCGCCGAATCGCACCGCGCCCTGGCCTATGCCGATATCGAGCTGCCGCTGGGTCACGGCCAGAAGATGATGAAGCCGGTCATCGAAGGCCGTACCTTGCAGGCGCTGGATCTGCAGCCAACCGACGAAGTGCTGGAAATCGGCACCGGCAGCGGCTTCCTGAGCGCCTGCATGGGCCAGCTGGCCCGCGAAGTGCTGAGTCTTGAAATCCAGCCCGAACTGGCCGAGCGTGCCCGCCAGAACCTGGACGCCGCCAAGCTGGGCAGCAATGTCCGCATTGAAGTGGCCGATGGCCTGAATTGGCAGAGCCAGCGTCAGTTCGACGCCATCTGCATCACCGGTGCGGTAGAAACCGTTCCGGTGGAACTGCTGAAGCTGCTGCGCAGCGGCGGCCGCCTGTTTGCCATCCGCGGGGTCTCTCCGGTGATGGAAGCGGTGCTGGTCCAGGCCGATGGCAGCACCGCCTCGCTGTTCGAAACCGATCTTGATTATCTGCAGGGCGCTGCGCCCGCACCGCAATTCCAACTCTAAAACCGTCCAAGGAAGCCGCAATGATCCGCCGATCCCTCACCCTTGCGCTGGCAGTCGCCCTCACTCCGCTGACTTCCCATGCCGCCGACCTGTTGCAGGTCTACGAAATGGCCCGCAACGGTGACACGCAGCTGGCTGCGGCTGAATCCACGCGTTTGTTCGACAAGGAAGGCCAGGTGCAGGCACGCGCTGCGCTGCTGCCGCAGATCGGCGGTGAGGCATCCTTGAACCGTACCCGCACCAGTTACGACGACATCAGCGGCAGCTCCACCTCCAAGACCCGCAACTACGGCATCAACGGCAGCCAGACCCTGTTCAACTGGAGCCAGTTCGCCAACCTGCGCGCGCAGCGCGATGTCAGCAAGGCCGCCGACTTCACCTTGGAATCGGCCAACGACGAACTGGTGGTGCGTACTGCGACCACCTACTTCAACGTGCTGGTCGGCATTGAATCGCTGACCGCTGCCGAGACCAACGAAGCCGCTGCCAAGAAGCAGTTCGACTACGCCGACAAGCGTCTGGAAGTGGGCCTGGCACCGATCACCGATATGCACGAAGCCCGTGCCCAGTACGACCAGGCCCGTGCCGACACCATCCTTGCCCGCAATGCGCTGGAAGACGCCTACCAGGCACTGACCGAGCTGACCGGCCAGCCGGTGCGCGATGTGCGTGGCCTGCCGGTCGACTTCCGCCCGGAACTGCCGGCCAACCGCGGCAACGTCGACCAGCTGGTCACCGATGCGGTCTCGCGCAACCCGGCGCTGAAGGCGCAGGAACTGCAGGTCAGCGCCGCCGAGTCCAACGTATCTTCCGCCCGTGGCGGCCACTACCCGACCCTGTCATTGGGCGGCAGCTGGGGCAAGAGCGCGCGTTGGGGTGACACCACTGGTAGCGGCTCTGTCGCTCCGGACGCCACCACCAACTCGATTGGCCTGACCCTGAATGTGCCAATCTTCGCCGGTGGTGCAACCCAGTCCGGCGTGCGTCAGGCACTGGCCCGTCGCGATATCGCCCAGGACACCTTCGAGCAGCAGAAGCGCGCCCTGGATCGCAATACCCGCAATGCCTACCAGGCACTGGTCGCTGGCATCAGCGAAGTGGAAGCCCGGCGGCTGACCGTGGTCTCGGCAAAGAGCGCCTATGACGCCTCGCAGGTCGGCCTGGAAGTCGGCACCCGTACCGTCTTGGACGTTGTGCAGAACCAGAAGACCCTGTTCGCTGCCGAGGTGGAGTACGCGAAGTCGCGCTACAACTTCCTGCTGGCCCGCCTGCAGCTGAGCCAGGCCATCGGCGATCTGGAAATCAGCGAAGTGCAGGACATCAACCGCCTGCTGACGGTGGATGCCGCCGCCAAGCTGCAGCCGAACAACGCGCAGTAACGCCGCGCAGCAACGTAATGCAGAAAGGCGGGCCTCGGCCCGCCTTTCTTGTTTCTGGAACATTGCCGGCGATCGCCTTCACCCGATCGGCATCGCTTCTCTTTCTTTTGTAGGAGCGGTGTAAGCCGCGAAGCACGCACAGCATCAGCCCGCATTGGCGACAAGACTTCGAACACCGTCAGCTTCGCGGCTTACGCCGCTCCTACAACAAACCCGGCATACCCCGGGTGCACTGCGCTTAGCCGGGCTACGCAAGCGGCATCGCTTTTCTTTCTTTTGTGGGAGCGGCGTAAGCCGCGAAGCCGACACATCATCAGATGGCACAGAAGCCCGAGGCTTCAGCCAGACCAGCTTCGCGACTTACGCCGCTCCCACAGACAATCACCGCCATGGCAGCGGGTAAAGGGCTACGACGCAGACTCACTCGGCGGCGGCAACTGCGGCATGATCAATGCAACCGTGTGCTCCAGCGCGCCACGACCATTGGCAACCAGTGCACGCCCGGCCTGCACCATGCGCTCGCGCTCAGCCTCGTCCTGCAATAGGCACGACACGGCCGCACCCACCTCGTTCGCATCGGCACAGATGCACAGGGCACCGGCCTCATCCATCCGCCGCGAGATCTCGGCAAAATTATGCAGGTGCGGGCCGGTCACTGCTGCCGTGCCCATCGCCGCTGGTTCCAGCAGATTGTGCCCGCCAATGGCCTGCAGGCTGCCACCGACGAACGCGACCTGTGCGCAGGCATAGAACGCCATCAGCTCACCCAGGGTATCGATCACGAATACCTGGGCATCGGCACCCGGCCATTGCTGCGCCTTGCGCGTGGCCACACGCCAGCCCGCCTCGCGTGCAAGGGCTTCAACCTTTGCAAAGCGCTCGGGGTGTCGCGGTGCCCACAGCAACAAGGCATCCGGGTGTTGCTTCAACAGGCGCTCGTGGATCTCGATCACCGCCTGTTCTTCACCTTCGTGGGTGCTGGCAGCAATCCATATCGGCCGCGTCGCTGGCACGTGCTTATGAAATGCCTGCAGCACCGGCGTCGTGTCCGGCGGATGGATATCGAACTTCAGATTGCCCAAGGCCTGCACCTGCTCGGGCAATGCACCCAGCTCGATGAAACGCTCCGCATCCGCCTGCGACTGCGCCGCCACGCATGTGACCGTGCGCAGCGCGCGACCAACCAGCGCCTTCAACGCCCGGTAGCCCTTCAGCGAACGCGCCGAAAGACGGGCATTGAGGATGTACACCGGAATCCCGCGATCACGACAACCGAACAACATGTTCGGCCACAGCTCGGTCTCCAGGATCAGCGCCAAGCTGGGCTGGAAGTGGCCCAGAAAGCGACTGACGCTGCCGGGCACGTCATACGGCAGATACACATGATCGACCGCATCACCCCACAACGCGCGCACGCGCTGCGAGCCGGTCGGGGTGATGGTGGTGATGATCCAACGGATATCCGGACGCTGCGCCCGCAAGGCATTGACCAATGGAGCGGCCGCGTTGACCTCGCCCACCGACACCGCATGCAGCCAGACCCGCGGCTGGCCACCACTTTCCGGGTAGGAGGCATAGCGCTCGTCCCAGCGTCGGAAGTACTCGCGCACGCGAAACCCGCGCCACACCAGGTGGTACACGGTGATGGGCAGCAATAGATAGAGCACGACGGAATAGATGCCGCGCAACAGAAGTTCGACTGGATCCTTACGCATCGGCGAAGGATACGGGAGAACGCCGGAACAGCGTGAGACGAAGGGCTGCCAACCGAGCTGCCGCGCCGCCTTCGCTGCGCCTCCTGCCTCACACACAGCACAGGGGAGGATCGAGCAAGGCTGCCTTTGCTTGCCCTCCTCCCTTGCGCACAGCGCAGGGGAGGATTGAGGAGGGGTGCCTTTGCATTTGCTTGTTCGCCTTCGCCCACGCCCCCGCCCACTCCAGCAAACCCTGCCGTGCTCCTGCCGTCACCCGCGTGGCTTAGAATCGACCCATGTCCGATTCACCCACTACCGCCACCCGGCCCTCGCTGCTGCAGCCACGTCACTGGCCCACCTTTGCCTGGCTAGGCATCGCCTTCATCGCCGCGCGCCTGCCGTGGACATTGCAACGCGCCTTGGGCCGCGGCATCGGCTGGCTGGCCCTGCACCTGGCTCGCAGCCGCCGCCATGCCGCCGAGGTCAACCTCAGGCTGTGCTTCCCGGAGCAGGACGAGGCCTGGCGGCAGCGGCTGCTGCGTGACAGCTTCGACGCACTCGGCGTGGGCATATTTGAATTTGCCCGCGCCTGGTGGGGCAAGATCGACGTGATCCGCCCGCAGGTGCAATGGGAAGGGCTGGAGCATCTCAAGGCACTGCAGGCCGAAGGGCGCGGCGTGCTGCTGGTATCAGGCCATTTCATGACCCTGGAAATGTGCGGCCGCCTGCTCTGTGATCACGTGCCGCTGGCCGGCATGTACCGCAAGTACCGCAACCCGGTGATGGAATGGGCGGTGAAAAGCGGCAGGCTGAAATACGCCTGCGCGATGTTCGCCAACGAAGACATCCGTGCCACCGTTCGCCACCTGAAGAAAGGCGGTTTTCTGTGGTACGCGCCGGATCAGGACATGCGCGGCAAGGACTCGGTCTTCGTGCCGTTCTTCGGCATGCAGGCCTCCACCATCACCGCTACCCATCAGTTCGCGCGGATGACCGGCTGTGCCGTGGTCCCCTACTTCCATCGGCGCGAAGGCAGCCGCTACGTGCTGAAGATCGCGCCGCCCCTACCCGACTTCCCCACCGACGACCCGGTTGCCGACACCGCACAGGTCAACGCCGCCATCGAGCAGATGGTGCGCGAAGCCCCCACCCAATACCTGTGGATCCACCGCCGTTTCAAGCGCCAGCCCGAAGGCCGCAGCCACTTCTACGACTGAAGCGGCTGCAGCTTCAGTCGCCTTGCTCGGCCAGCAAGGCGCCGGCATACAGTGCCGCCAGCAATACCGTCAGCCCACCCCAGAAGGCGGAGTAGAACGCCAGGTGGGTATTGAGCGGGAACACCGTCACCGCCAAGGCCAGCGCGGCCGGACGCGCCCGATCACGTGCCTGTGCTCCGGAATAGATCCAGGCACGCAGCGCCATTGCCGCACCGGCGATCCACAGCAACAGGCCAAGCACACCGGTCTCGGCAAGGATCTCCAGCAGGATCTGGTGGGCATGCAGGGCCGGGCCTTCGCCCCATACCGGTTTCTGCTCCGGGTAGGGGTTGCAGCCAGGATAGGCATCGCGGAAACCACGAGCACCGACACCGTTTACCGGGTGCTCCCGCACCATGCACAGCGCCGCCGACCAGATCTGACTGCGACCGGACAGCGCCTCATTGACCCCGCTGGCGCCGCCGCTGAACGCCATCGCGGTACGCGCAAAGCGCTCACGCACCTGAGCCGAACCGGCCGTCAATGCACCTAAGCCGACAACGCCAGCCAGCATCACCAGCAGCATCCACTTGGCGCCCAACAAGCGCCAACCGGAGACCAGCAGGACCAGCGCATAGGTAATCAGCGAAGCCCGCGAGCCGGCAAGCACCAGCACCACGCCGACAGCGGCGGCGCTCAGCAACCAGCCCCAACGTCCCAAACGTGCGCCGACAACGAACAACAGGAACGGCGACAGGCTGGCCAGCACCTGGCCGAATTTCAGATTGCACGGCCCGAAGACGCCGGGCAGGCGATCAGCCGCGGCAATCTCCTGCACGGTGCACAGGCCGTGCCCACTGCTCAGCCACTTGAGCTGATCCAGGCTCCAGAACAAGGGACTGGTCCCCAGCGCAGCCTGCAGCAAGGCATCGAGCGTCCACAACCCGGTGACCACCGCCAGGCCGGTAAAGGCGGTACTGCGCCGCTGGCTGGTACCCACCGCGATGGCTACCAGCCACATGAAAGGCAGGTAGCGGAGCCCAGCGGCGACCTTGCCCCACACCTTGCCCTGATCCTCCGCACCCACCACCGAGCCTAGCTGCGGCAACCAGTACGCACAGAAAAGCACACTGGTGAGCGCCAATGCCGGCACGCCCAACAGACTGCGGATACCGTCGCCATCCTTCAATCGCAGCAGCAACAGGCGCAGCATGGTGAACAAGGCACCCAGCACCAGCACCGACTCGGCGATACCCGGCAACGGCAACAAGGCGACATAGGCGACCACCCATATCGGCGCCCACCAGCCCGCCTGACGCGGTGTCACTACATTAGGCCGATCAGTTACCAAGTTCTGCATAGACATCCAGGGTCGCACGCTGCATGGACTGCAACGTATAGGGAATCCGTCGCGGAAGCGACGGTGGGTTCTGCAACAGCTGCAGCACGCATCGCGTCAGCTGCCGCAGGTCACCGTGTTGGACAGCGCCGGACGGTTGCAGCTGGTTGAGCAACTCGCCCACGCCGCCATGGTTCCAGCCCACCACCGGACGACCTACCGACAGCGCTTCCAGCACGGTGCGGCCGAATGCCTCCGGCTTGTCCGACAACTGCAACACCAGATCGCTGGCAGCATAGGCTTCGGCGATGCGGGCGGTGGGCTCACTCAACACGATGTGATCGGCTACACCCAGCGCCAGTGCCAGCTGTTCCAGCTCGCGCACATAGGCTTCGCGCCCAGGCTCGCGCACACCGGGCATCCACAACATTGCCGGTTGGCCTTCGCGTTGCAAGGCTGCCAACAGCTGCAAGGCGTGCGCATGGCCCTTGAGGCGGGTGCCGCGCCCAGGCAACAACAACAACGGCGCCTGCGTGCCCAGCTGCGGATGCTGCGCGGCCACGGCCAGGCGCGGCCGACGGTCGCTGCGCTCCACGCGCGGGAACTGGGCCATGTCCACACCGCGCGGTATGACCCGCAACCTGGCTGGATCGGTCGCCCGGTAGTGTTCAAGCAGATAGTCATGCACGGTCTGCGATACACAAATCACCCGCTCGCCGCTGGCCATGATGCCGCTGTAACGCCCGGGCGAGTTCAGCCCGTGCATGGTGGTCATCCAACGCGGACGCTGGCTGACCGGCATGCCGCGCAGCGCATACCAGCCCAGCCAGGCCGGCAAGCGCGAACGGGCGTGCACGATGTCGGCGCCGGTTTCGCTGAACAGGCGCCGCAGCGACGCCACGTGACGCAGCGTCAACAGCGACTTGCGGCCGATGTCCAGGGTCAGGTGCTCGGCACCGCTGTCCAGCAGCGGCTGCTGCAGGCGCCCACCCGCGGACACGACAATGGCCCGGTGACCGGCAGCCACCAGTGCAGCAGCAATTTCCAGAGTTGAACGCTCGACGCCGCCGGAATGCAGCGCCGGCAGCAACTGCACCACCGTCAAACGGCGCATCGATCAGCGATCAGTCGGCCAGTACGAATACCGAACCGCAGTACGGGCAGGCAGCCTCGCCATTGGGTTCGTTCTCGATCGGCAGGTAAACCCGCGGGTGCGAGTTCCACAGCGCCATTTCCGGCGTCGGGCAGCTCAGCGGCAGGTCAGCGCGATGGACGGTATAACGCTTCTCGGCGTTGGCGGGCGCGGTGGCGGTATGGCTCATGGCGTCATTCACAGAAAAACAGGTCTGCGCAATTCTAGCAGCGCCGGGCCGATGCGGCCGCCTGGAAGCCGCGTGGACGGCAAAAAGCCGGCCAGCTCCCCCCGCCACAAGCGGGACAGTGCCGCCATGCCCCACCCCTTGCTTCAATCTGGGCCGAGTGGGCAGTGATCCTGGCGGCCAGAACCGCCGCGGAAGCCGCGGCCAACGCCCGGCGCCAGCGATGGCGGCCAGCAACGGGGCGGCCGCCGACCGCCCCTTGCCTGCTTGCCGGACGCCGCCGTTACTTGAAGTCCCCGGCGACAAATACGCTCAGCCGCTCCGGCTTGAGGTGTTTGCGGATGGCGGCGTTGACCTGTTCCACCGTCAATGCCTGATAGGCGGCATCGCGCTGTGCTTCAAACGTCATGTCACGGCCGTAGTACAGATGGCTGCTCAACAGCCCGGCGATGGCGCCATCGGCCGCCCGTGACTGCTCACGCGCCACCTTCTTCTCGGCCACCGCGCTGCGCAGTTCCTCCACGGTGATGCCATCGGCGACCAAGCGGGCCAGCTCCTCACGCAGCGCGACCTCCAGCTTGCCCATGTTCTCCGGCGCGGCGATGGCCTGGATGCTCAGGCTGCCGTTGTCATCACGGCCCACGCGACTTTCGTCGGCACTCAGCCCGGCACCGACGTTGTAACTCAGGCCATCCTTCTGGCGGATGCGATCACCCAGCCGCGCCTTGAGCGGGTCGCCACCGAGGATGGCGACGGCGATGTTCAGCGCCGGGAAGTCCGCATCGGCCAGATTGATCGAGATGTTCTGCCGTGCCAGCAGTACCGCATTGGGCTTGTCAGGGGTGACGAAGCGTTCATGCGTGGCCGCGACATCCCGGTAATGGGTGCTGATCGGCGCATAGGGTTTGGGCGACTTCCAGTCGGCGAACAAGGTCTGCAACTCGGCTTTCAATGCCACTGGATCGAAATCGCCAACCACCGCGATCTCACCTTCCGCAGTGCCGTAGAAGGCCTGATGATAGGCGCGTACGTCCTCCAGCTTGAGCGCCTTCAATCGGGCCAGTGACTCGTCGATCGATTGCACGTGCAGCGGGTGCCCAACCGGCCACGGATCGAAATACTGGCTCAAGGCCAGCGATGCCTGGGTTCCCGGCTCCTTGCGCTGGAACTCCAGCCCGGTGATCGCCTGCAGCCGCAGCTGTTCGAACTCGGCCGGCGGGAACGCCGGGTGCCGCAATACATCGGCCGCCAGCCGCAGCGCCTCGACCAGGCTTTCGCGCTTGCCGTTCAGGCCGATGCTGGCACTTTGCATACCGCCACTCACCTGCGCCTGGGTGTTGAGTGCATCAAAGCGCGCCGCAATCTGGCCACGATCCAGGCGCGTGCTGCCCGCCATCAGCATCGGTCCGACCCAGCTACCGGCCTCGCCGTGCCCGGTAATGAGCTGCTCGTCGGCGAAGCGGAAGGTGGCGGTCAACACCACCGTCTGCCCACGGTTGCGCTTGGGCAGCAATGAAACCCGCAGGCCATTGCCGATGACAAAACTCTCGGTACGCGCGGCGATGTTCTCGACACTGGGGTCGAACGCCTCACCGGCGCTGACGGCGGCACGGCCCTTGTAGGCATCCACCAGGCTTGCTACTGCCGGTGCCGCTGGAATCACCGCACGATCGGGCGCGGCGGTCGGTACAAAGCGGCCGAGCGTACGGTTCTGCGGCTTCAGATACGCCGCTGCAACACGATTCACGTCTGCAGCGGTCACCCCTTCGATGGCATCGCGCTGCACGAACAGCAAGCGCCAATCGCCGGCGGCCTGGTATTCGGACAAGGCCATCGCCATCGCGTTGACGTCACTGGCGCGCTTGTCGATGGCATTGCCGATACGCTGCTTGGCGGCAGTCACTTCCGCATCGGTGACCGGTGCCGCCGCGATGGCCTCCGCCTGTTTCAGCAACTCGGCCTCCACCTTGTCCGGGTCGCCGTCCTTGGGCAGCACCGACACCAGGGTGAACAAACCCGGATCATGCAGGGTTTCGCTGCTGGCGCCGGCAAAGGCCGCCAACTTGGTTTCCATCATCGCCTTGTAAAGACGGCCATTGGGGTTGTCCCCCAACACATTTCCCAGTACCGCCAGTGGCGCGCTGTCGGCCTGGGCCAGCGCCGGCACGTGATAGCTGGCGGCAATCAGCGAAAGATCGCTGCTGCGCCGCACGCTGACTTCACGCTCACCGTCCTGCACCGGTTCAACGGTGTGGAACGTGGGCTTGGTCCGCGCGGGCTTCTTCAGCGGTGCGAAATGCGCGGCAATCCGCGCCAGCACCTGCTCGTTGTCGATACGGCCAGCGACGATCAACAAGGCATTGTCCGGTTGGTACCAGGTGCGGTAGAACGCCTGCAGGTTCTCGATCGGTACGTTTTCCACGTCCGAGCGCGCGCCAATCGGCATGTTGGCGTAGTTGTGCCAATCAAACGCCACCGAGCGCATGCGCTTCATCAGCACGCCGATCGGGCTGTTGTCGCCTGCTTCCATTTCATTGCGGACAACCGTCATCTCGCTGTCCAGGTCCGACTTGGCCACCTTGGCATTGAGCATGCGGTCGGCCTCCATCCCCAGCACCCAGTCCAGGGTGTCGGCATTGGCCGGGAACGAAGCGAAGTAATTGGTGCGATCCAATGAGGTAGTCGCGTTCTTGCTGATCCCGCGCCTCTGCATTTCCGCCGGGATATCCGGGTGCCTGGGCGTGCCCTTGAACATCAGGTGCTCAAGCAGATGCGCCATGCCGGTCTCGCCGTAGTTCTCATGCAACGAGCCAACGCCGTAGACCAGATTGACGGTAACGGTTGGCTTGCTGGCATCGGCAAACAACAGCACACGCAGGCCATTCTGCAGACGGTACTCACACACACCTTCGACGCAGGGGCCGGCCTGCACACTAGCGGGCACCGTCGCCACGACCGGCTTTGCCTGCGCCACCGGCACCAATACCAAGCAAAGCGCCATAGCCAAGCCAGTACACGGAAGCTTCATCATCGGAATCCAGTCCTCATCAGTATTCGATCAACGCACAAACCCATACGCGTGGTGCTCCCGACGTCGCGTCGAGTGCGGCCAGCCCCCAGCGCCAATCATCGCAAAACCCGACGATAGTGTGACGCCATACCAGAGAGCCCGGCATCTGCATGCATCCAATCGGGACAACTCTGCAATCACTGCAACCACCAGCCATCAGCGCCCGCCCAACCAGCCCGCGAACGAATACATGGGCTGCAGCAGACGATCACTCAACGGCTCCCGCTCGCCGGTAACCTGGGCATGCAGCATCATGCCTGGCTTGAGGGGCTCCAAGCGGCCATGGGCCACGATCGCCTGGTTGGCCAACTCGACGGTCACGCGATAGAAGGCCTCCTTCATTGCGGGCAGCCCCACCGCAGAACCGGCCGCTTCACTGTCAACCGCCGTACGACTGATGTGCGCGATGGTGCCCTGCTGCGTGCCGAACTTCTGATGCGGAAATGCCTGATAGCGCAACACCACCCGATCGCCAGGTGCCATTGCCCCGATCGCGCGCCCCGGCACCATCAGCTCGGCCTCGAGCCGACCATCGCCGGGCAGCAGGCTGAGCAGCGGCTGGCCTGGCTGCACCGATTGCCCCGGCTTGACCATCCTTGCAACCACGACACCATCTACCGGTGCTTTTACCAGCAACGCAGCACTGGCTTCGTTCTCAACCTGATCCAGGCGCAACTGCGCCAGATGCTCCGCGTAGGTGGCGTCGTTGGCCTTCTGCTTCCCAGGCAACTCCTGCATGGCTTGCTTCAGCTGCGCGATCAGACGCTGCGTGATGGCTTGCTGCCGGCGTAGCGCTTGCAACTGCACTGTGTACTCCAGCAGCAGCGTCTCCTGCTGCTCGGCGGCGGCAAGGCCCGCGGGAGATGCCGCCTCGAATCCCCGACGTCGAGTCAACACATCGCTGGCGAGCCGTATCTGCTCCCGCCGCGTAGCCACCTCAAGTGCGATCTGCTGCGCCTCGGCATGGGCTGCCTGCATCTGCTCATGCAGGCCTCTTGCCTGCGCCGCCAACTGCTCCTTGAACGCATCGCGCGCCAGCACGAAGCTTTCCTCTTTCTGCTGCAGGCCATGCTCAAGCGCCAGGTTGGCGTCACCCAGTTCCGGCATCGCGCGTGGTGCAGCAACCAACGCCAACGTATCGCCTTCGACCACACGTTTGCCGTCGTCAGCATCCAGCCAGCGCACAACCCCTCCCGTCGGCGCCAACACCGTAGCCATTCCCTGTACAGGCACCAGCCGGCCAACCACCACTGCGTCTTCATTGCCGCCGCGGATGGCAAACGTCATCGCCGCGACAGCCAACAGCACGAATGTACCTGCTGAATACAGGCACAGTTTTGCGGGCCGCTTGAATTCCATCCATGACCACCAGCGATGATCGACAGCCTGCAGTTTTTCATTCGATTCGGTTTGCGCCACGCCCGCACCAACGACTCAACACTTAGGAAATAAGCCAATCAATCTGTCAGCGTTATACCAACGACTAACCGCCATCAATCAGCACAAGCGCAGCAGCCTAACGACATCGCGCCACGCCAGCGGACGATGCAATTTACATTGGCAAAAGTCGTCAATATCGATGACGAGTTTCGTTCCGATAATCCACGGACGTAATGAACATTGACAATAAGTCTTTGCCGACTGCGCAAGCTCGCAATGGCTTAGGCTTTTGGTCGGCTCTCATGGTCAACGCTCGAGGAGAAATTTATGCATGACCATCTGGGAATCCGCATCCGCAAAGCGCGGAGAAAGATGAAGATGACGCAGGCGGAGTTGGCTGGCCAACTGAAAGTAAGCCGTAGCGCGGTGGGAAACTGGGAAAGCCCGACGGGCATATCGCCCAGCACGATGCGTTTGATCACCATTGCCCTGGTGACGGATGTTTCGTTTGAATGGTTGGCGACGGGACGAGGGGAACTGGATGCAGTCGCTGCTGCACTACCCGGCGAGAACGCGGAGCTGGTGGACGATCCATCGGAGCGGAGGTTGCTACTGGCCTATCGGTCCTGCCGCGCCGCAACCCGCAAACTGGTATTGCAGATAGTGGAGGCGCAGAAGATTCCACAGTTCTGATGTTCGGCGGCGACCGAAGGTTGAATCGGCGCCGCCTGTCCGAAACACATGCCACTGCTTGTGGGAGCGGTGTAAACCACGAAGCTGGCATTGTTGAAGTATCGGGCGGTTTCTCGATCTGATGAGCCACCTGCTTCGCGGCTGACGCCGCTCCCACAAGAGATCAGCGACCTCGCTCACCCGCAAAAACAAAGCCGGCACAAGGCCGGCTTTGCTCAGACACGTGCGGGTTGGCTATCAACCCGCGCGGTCGGCTTCCATCTGCTTGCGGATCTGCGCATCGACCGCAGCAATCGCGGTCATGTTCAGCACGCGGCGCGAGCTGGCGCTGCTGGTGAGGATATGCACCGGCTTGGTCATGCCCATCAGGATCGGGCCGATCGCCACGCCATTGGTGAACACACGCACCAAGTTGTAGGCGATGTTGGCCGCTTCCAGGTTGGGCAGCACGAACAGGTTGGCACGGCCCTTGAGCGTGCTGTTCGGCAGCAGCTTCTCGCGCAGTGCTTCATCCCATGCGGTGTCGCCCTGCATTTCGCCGTCCACGTTCAAGCGCGGGTTGCGCTTGAGCAGCGCCGCACGCACCTGGCGCATCTTCAGCGCGTCCTTGGAATCGTGGCTGCCGAAGTTGGAGTGCGACAGCAGCGCAATCTTCGGCTCGATGCCGAACAGCTTCATGCGATACGCGGCCTGCAAGGTCGATTCGACGATCTGCTCGACGCTCGGGTCTTCCTGCACGTGGGTGTCGACGAAGAAGAACACGCCCTGGTTGTTGATCACGCCGGTCATCGCCGAGGTCGAGCTGACCTTGGCTTCCAGTGGGATAACACTGCGCACATAACCAAGCTTCTTGTGGAAGCGGCCGACCAGCCCCGACAACATTGCATCGGCTTCACCGCGGGCAACCATCACCGCCGCGATAAGGGTCGGACGCGAACGCATCAGGTTCTTGGCGGCAGCCACGGTCACGCCCTTGCGGCCGGTCATCTCGTGGTAGTACTGCCAGTACTCGTTGAAGCGCGGATCGTCATTGATGTTGGTGATTTCGAAGTCGACGCCGGCACGCATGCGCAGCGCCAGCCGCTCGATGCGGGCTTCGATCACTTCCGGGCGGCCGATCAGGATCGGGAAGGCAACACCTTCGTCGATCACGTTCTGCACCGCCTGCAGCACTACTTCTTCTTCGCCCTCGGCGTAGACCACACGCTGCTTGTCCGAGCGCGCACGGTCATAGACCGGCTTCATGAACAGGCTGGTGCGGTAGACGAACTGGGCCAGCTTGTCGCGGTAGGCGCCCATGTCGGCGATCGGGCGGGTAGCAACGCCCGAATCCATCGCGGCCTGGGCCACGGCGGAGGAGAGTTCAACCAACAGGCGGCGGTCGAACGGACGCGGGATCACGTAGTCGCGGCCGAAGCTGGGCACGTCACCGCCGTAGGCGGCGCCCAGGTCGGAGGCTTCCTTGCGGGCCAGTGCGGCAATCGCGCGCACGCAGGCAACCTTCATTTCTTCGTTGATGGTGGTCGCGCCGACGTCCAGCGCACCGCGGAACAGGTAGGGGAAGCACAGCGCGTTGTTGACCTGGTTCGGGTAATCCGAACGACCGGTGCCCATGATCACGTCAGAGCGCACCGAATTGGCGTCTTCCGGCAGGATTTCCGGGTAGGGGTTGGCCAGGGCGAAGATCACCGGGTCACGCGCCATGCTGGCGACCATGTCCTTGGTGAGGATGCCGCCGGCCGACAGGCCCAGGAAGATGTCTGCGCCGTCGACGATCTCGGCCAGCGTGCGTTTGTCGGTATCGCGGGCGTAGCGGGCCTTTTCCGGGTCCAGGTCGGTACGACCGGTGTGGATCACGCCATCGCGGTCATAGGCCAGGATGTTTTCCGGCTTCAAACCCAGCGAAACCAGCATGTTGACGCAGGAGATACCCGCCGCGCCCATGCCGGTGGTGGCCAGCTTGACCTCTTCGATCTTCTTGCCGGTGATGCACATGGCATTGAGCACGGCGGCGCCGACGATGATCGCGGTGCCGTGCTGGTCGTCATGGAATACCGGGATGTTCATCCGCTCGCGCAGCTTGCGCTCGACGATGAAGCACTCCGGTGCCTTGATGTCTTCCAGGTTGATGCCACCGAAGGTCGGCTCCAGCGAGGCGATGATCTCGACCAGCTTGTCGGGGTCGTTCTCGTTGACTTCAATGTCGAACACATCGATGCCGGCGAACTTCTGGAACAGCACACCCTTGCCTTCCATCACCGGCTTGCCGGCCAGCGGGCCGATATTGCCCAGGCCCAGCACCGCGGTGCCATTGGTGATCACGCCGACCAGATTGCCGCGCGCGGTCATCTCGCTGGCCATGGCCGGGTCTTCCATGATCGCTTCGCAGGCATGGGCCACACCCGGCGAATACGCCAGCGACAGGTCACGCTGGGTCAACATGGGCTTGGTAGCCACCACCTTGATCTTGCCGGGCGGCGACATCCGGTGATATTCGAGGGCGGCCTGCTTGAAATCTTCGTTGGACATCGAGTTGTGAGCGCTAATGGGCAAGAAGGACGGGAGATGATAACGCCGTTAAGGCAGTTGGACCTGTCGCTACGCTGTCGCATTCATGCTGCAACCGCACAATTTCGAGCCATCAGCGCCAGTGCATTTGCGCCAGTTTCAGCGCCGAGGATGACAAGCTCGGGACGCAAAAAAGAACCGTCGCGAAGCCACCTGCTGCAAGGACGATCCAGCACCGGCTCGCACACACCAGCAACGCCCCCCGCTGCACCCGTAGAGCCGAGCCATGCTCGGCTGGGGCATTACCCGGCAACCTTCACTGTAGTGCCGAGCAATGCTCGGCAGAGGCTCTACCGGCAATGCCTTCGCCAAGCATGGCTCGACACTACGTCGCTTTTTTGGAGCCCAGCCAACACCCCGACCTGCTGCGGGACAGCCGGCTGCAACTCGGACTGGACCGCCAGCCAGCGCCGTGATGAACTGCGCGGGCAGATGCTGGGCTACACCGGCGTATTCGCTGGGCGTGGCCAGTTGGCCCTCCAGGTCCCCGCCCCCAACCGCAGCCTGATAAGCACCAGGCACACAAGAAAATAATTTTCACGTATTCTCCACCTTTCGCCCCAATCGCCACCCATGACCCCGGGTGACCACGGCAAGAGGTAGTGTTCGTGCAGGAAAATTACTTTCATTCCGAATCAGTTCTCGTTAGCAAGGGCCTTCCCAGCAATGGCCCATGGACAGGGGCATCGCTTGCGGCCGCCGCACCGGCCATCCTCGAAGAGCAGCTGAGCCTGCCCGCCGCCGTGCTCAGCGCCCCGGCACTGCAGCACAACCTGCAGTGGATGCGTCAATTCGCGCAGGCCTATGGCTGCCAACTGGCGCCGCATGGCAAGACCACCATGAGCCCAGCGCTGTTCCGCATGCAGCTCGATGCCGGCGCCTGGGGCATCACCCTGGCCACCGCGCCGCAGACCGTTGCTGCCCATGCCGAAGGCGTACAGCGCGTGCTGCTGGCCAACCAGCTGGTCGGCAAGGGCAACTTCGAGTTGATCGCCTCCCTGCAGCAGCGCGACCCGGGCTTCTGGTTCGCCTGCGTGGTGGACTCGGACGCCAATGTGGCCGCGTTGGGCGCCTACTTCAGCGCGCGCGGGCAGCAGATCAAGGTATTGCTGGAGATTGGTCTGGCCGGTGGCCGTACCGGCGTGCGCGATGAGGCCCAGGCGCAGGCCGTACTGGATGAAATTGCGCGCTGGCCGGATGCGGTCGCACTGGTCGGCGTAGAAGTCTATGAAGGTGTCGCCGGCGACGAGGCTGGCGTGCGCGCCATGCTGCAGCGCAGCCTTGCGCAGTGGCAGGCGATCCGCACCAGCGGCGGCTTCCGCCAGTTGCCGGCCATCCTCAGCGGCGCCGGTTCGGCCTGGTTCGACGTGGTCGCCGAGGAATTCTCCGTGCTTGCCAACGATGCCGATGCGCAGATCGTGCTGCGTCCGGGCTGCTATCTCAGCCACGACGTCGGCATCTACCGGCAGGCGGCCGAGCGCATCCACGCCAGCAATCCGGTCGCGCGCGAGATGGGCAGCAGCCTGCAGCCGGCGCTGCGGCTATGGGCTTACGTGCAGTCGCGGCCGGAACCGGGCAAGGCCATCATCGGCCTGGGCAAGCGCGATGCAGCCTTCGATGCCGGTTTCCCCGTGCCTGCGCTGCACTATCGCCCTGGCGACGCGGCACCGAGCAACGCCGCCGCGCATTGGAAGGTCACTGCGATGATGGACCAGCACGCCTTCCTCGAACTGCAGGCCGACGATGACCTGCAGGTGGGCGACATGCTCTGTTTCGACATTTCCCACCCCTGCCTGACCTTCGACAAATGGCGCCACCTGCTGGTGGTCGATGACGCGCACCGCGTTGTCGGCGCTGTTTCCACGCAGTTCTAACCGCTTCCATCGAGCCTGTACGCATGACCGACGGTAATCTGCTGTTGATCTACGCCGCATTGTCGATCCTTGCACTGATCGTGCTGATCGCCCGCTTCCGACTCAATCCCTTCATCAGCGTCACCCTGGTGTCGGTGGGCCTGGCGCTGTTTGCCGGCATGCCGGCGCCGGAGATCCTGCCCGCCTACGAACAAGGTGTCGGCAAGACGCTGGGGCACATCGCATTGATCGTCGCGCTGGGCACCATGCTCGGCAAGATGATGGCCGAGTCCGGCGGCGCCGAGCGCATCGCGCGCACCCTGATCGCCCGCTTCGGCACGAAGAACGTGCACTGGGCGATGATGTTGATCGCCTTCTGCGTGGGCTTGCCGATCTTCTTCGAGGTCGGCTTCGTGTTGCTGATCCCGATCGTGCTCAATGTCGCCCGCCGCACCGGCGTGCCGCTGCTGCTGGTCGGCCTGCCGATGGTGGCCGGCTTGTCGGTGGTGCATGGCCTGGTGCCACCGCATCCAGCGGCGATGCTGGCGGTGAATGCCTATGGCGCCGATGTCGGCCGCACCGTGTTCTATTCGCTGTTGATCGGCTTGCCGACCGCCGCCGTCGCCGGCCCGGTGTTCGCCAAGTTCGTCGCGCCACGGGTCAAGCTGCCCGCGCACAACCCGATGGAGGCGGCACTGCTCGACGAAGGCCATGGCCGCATTCCCGATGAGCAGCTGCCCGGCTTCGGCATCACCCTTGCCACCTTGCTGTTGCCGGTGGTGCTGATGCTGCTCGGCGGCTGGGCCGACCAGATCGCAACACCCGGCTCGGCGCTCAACCACGGCCTGCGCTTCATCGGCCACTCGGTGGTCGCCCTGCTGCTGGCGACCCTGATGAGCTTCATCACCCTGGGCCTGATGCGTGGCTTCAGCCGTGAACAGATACTCAAGTTCACCCAGGAATGCCTGGCGCCCACGGCAGCGATCACCTTGCTGGTCGGTGCCGGTGGCGGCCTCAACGGCATCCTCGTGCATACCGGCGTGGCCGCCGAGATCATCGGCTTGTCGCAACGCTTCGAACTGTCGCCGCTGCTGATGGGCTGGACCATGGCCGCGCTGATGCGCATCGCCACCGGCTCGGCGACCGTGGCGATGACCACCGCCTCCGGCATCGTCGCGCCGATTGCAGCCGCCATGGGCTATGCCCACCCTGAATTGCTGGTGCTGGCCACCGGTGCCGGCTCGGTGGTGCTGTCACACGTCAACGACGGTGGCTTCTGGCTGGTGAAGGAATACTTCAACATGACTGTCGCCCAGACCTTCAAGACCTGGACGGTGCTCGAAACCCTCATTTCCGTCATCGCCCTGTCCTTGGTGATGGCCCTGTCCATGGTGCTTTGAACATGTCGCAGAATACGTTCGATATCGTCTATGAGCTGCGCCAGCGCCAGCACGAGTTCAGCCCGGTCGAGGCGCGGATTGCCGCGGCGATCCTGGCCGACGTGGATGCCGCCGCGCAGTACGGCGTCAGCGAGCTGGCCGAACGCGCCGAAGTCAGCGCTGCCGCCATCTCGCGCTTTGCCAAGGCGCTCGGCTGCGAACACGTCCGCGAACTGCGCGCACGGCTGGCCTCGGCCAGCGCCGTCGGCAAACGCTTCCTGGAGCAGCAGAACGCACCGCCGGTATCCGCGCTGTACGCGCAGATCTGCGATGACATCCAGGAAAGCCTGCGCCACAACATCGCCAACCTGAAAGAGGACGTGGTGCAGGAACTGGCCGAAGCCATCTGCCAGGCACGGATGATCCACATCTTCGGTCTCGGTGGCTGCTCAACGGTATTCGCACAGGAGTTGCAGAGCCGCTTCGTCCGCTTCGGTCGTCCCGTCTCGGCCTGCAGCGATGCCTTGATGATGAAGATCATCGGCGCCACGCTCGGCCCGCAGGATCTGGTACTGGTGCTGTCGGTCAGCGGCATCACTCCGGAAATCATCTCGGCGGTGGACATCGCACGCACCTACGGTGCCCGCATCGGCGCCATCACCCAGGCCAGCACCGCCCTGGCCGAACGCAGCGACTGGCTGTTGCCGATCCAGATCGAGGAAACCGACTTCGTGTTCAAGCCCTCGGCCTCGCGCTACGCGATGATGCTGGCGATCGACGTGCTTGCCACCACCACCGCACTCAACGACGCCAACGCCAACCACGAGCATCTGCGCCGCATCAAGCTGGCCCTGGACCGCCACCGTGGCGGCGATTCGCGCCTGCCGTTGGGTGACTGATCCATGCATGATTTCTTGATACGCAACGCCCTGATCTTCGATGGCAGCGACCAGGCTGGCGTGCAGGGTGATGTGGCCATCAATGCCGGGCGTATCGTCGCGGTTGGCCAGCTTGGCGACGCGCCGGCGGCGCACGTGGTCGACGCGCAGGGCCTGGCGCTGGCACCGGGCTTCATCGACGTGCATACCCATGACGATCTGGAAGTAATCCGCAACCCGGACATGCTCAGCAAGTTGTCACAGGGCGTGACTACGGTGGTGGTTGGCAACTGCGGCATCAGCGCCAGCCCGGTGCAGATCCGCGATCAGGTGCCGGACCCGATGAACCTGCTGGGCGATGCCGAGGATTTCCGCTATGCGGATTTCAGCAGCTACCGCAAGGCGGTGGAGCTCGCCGGCCCTGCAACGAACGTGGCCGCACTGGTCGGCCACACCGCCCTGCGCCAGAACCACATGGACCGGCTCGACCGCGCCGCCAGCGCCGACGAAATCAGCGCGATGCGCACGCAGCTGCGTGACAGCCTCGCCCAGGGTGCACTCGGCCTGAGCAGCGGCCTGGCCTATGCGTCGGCCTTCAGCGCGCCGTCGTCGGAAGTGGATGCACTGGCGGAGGAACTGCCGCGCAACGGGCTGTATGCCACCCACCTGCGCGATGAATTCGGCGGCATCCTCGAGGCGATGGAAGAAGCCTTCCATGCCGCACGCGCGCCGCAGGCAGCGGTGCGCGTCTCGCACCTGAAGTGCGCCGGCATCGACAACTGGGGCCGCAGCGGCGAAGTGCTGGCCAGCCTGCACGCCGCCTCGGCCACCCAGGATGTCGCCTGCGATTGCTATCCCTATGCCGCCAGTGCCTCGACCCTGGACCTGAAACAGGTCACCGATGCCTTCGACATCCTGATCACCTGGTCCGAGCCCGAGCCCAGCCAGGGCGGCCGCCTGCTGGCGGCGATCGCCGCAGACTGGAATCTCTCGCTGCTGGATGCCGCAATCCGCCTGCAACCAGCCGGTGCGGTCTACCACGGCATGGACGAGGCCGACGTACGCCAGATCCTGGCCCATCCGCTGACCATGATCGGCTCCGATGGCTTGCCGCGCGATCCGCGTCCGCATCCGCGGCTATGGGGCACCTTCCCACGCGTGCTTGGCCATTACGCCCGCGATGAGCAGCTGTTCCCCTTGCATACCGCCGTGCACAAGATGACCGGCCTGCCCGCATCACGCTTCGCGATGGGTGCGCGCGGCTTCATCCGCGCTGGCTGGTGCGCTGATCTGGTGCTGTTCGACCCGGCACGGATACGTGACACGGCAAGTTTCCAAGACCCGATCCGCGCCGCCGATGGCATCAACGCGGTCTGGGTCAACGGCTGCCTGAGCTACGACGGCAAGCAGGTCGTTGCCCGCGCCGGCCGTTTTGTCTGCCCCGAGGTTGCCCCGGCAGCCTGAGTTGCGACCGCTGTACCCATTACAAAGGAATACCGATGAGTGACATCAAACGCTATGGCGCCGAAGGCGGCGTTGGCCAAGGCAAGCAGCACATGCCGTTCTCGCGCGCGGTCGAAGCCGACGGCTGGCTGTTCGTCTCCGGGCAGGTACCGATGCGCGACGGCGAACTGGTCGCCGGCACCGTGACCGAGCAGTCGCACGTGGTCATCGGCAATGTGCTGCAGATCCTGGCCGAAGCCGGCTACGGCCCCGAGCATGTCGTGCGCTGCGGCGTTTGGCTTGACGACGCCCGCGACTTCCACGCCTTCAATGGCGTGTTCAAGCACTACTTCGGCGAAAACCCGCCGGCCCGCGCCTGCGTCGAAAGCCGCATGGTGGTGGACTGCAAGGTGGAAGTGGATTGCGTGGCCTACAAGCGTCCGCAGCGCAGCTGAGGCGTCTGTAGTGCCGAGCCATGCTCGGCAGGGGCATTACCGGGATACACGCATTTGTAGAGCCGAGCCATGCTCGGCTGAGGCATTACCGGGATACCCGCATTTGTAGTGCCGAGCCATGCTCGGCTGGGGCATTCCCGGTAAAGCTTCTGCCGAGCATGGCTCGGCACTACAGGGCGGGGGTGCCGTGGCGAGTGCTGCTGAGCCTTGCCGAGCATGGCTCGGCACTACCCATTTTCTTGGCTCCGATCTGACCTTCATGCCCAGCCAGTGCCTTTAGGCCCGGTTGCTATTGTGCGTAAGGAACGACAAAGTTCGCCCTTCGCTGGTGTAAGGTCCCCAACCCTATGATTCAACTTGACGCCGTACAGACGGTCGCCTTCGCGGGCTTGACCCTGTTCGCCGGCTACGCATTGTGCCGTGCCATTCCGTTCTTCCGCCGCTACAACCTGCCTGAACCGGTGGTTGGCGGCCTGCTGGTGGCATTGGCCGTATGGTGGGCACATGGTCAGCAGACCACCCTGTTCACACTCGACACCACACTCAAGACACCGCTGATGGTGGCGTTCTTCACCACCTTGGGCATCAACGCCAGCCTGCGGCTGCTACGCGTCAGCGGCAAACAGGTGATGTTGTTCCTGCTGATCGGCAGCATCTTCGCGGTGCTGCAGAACCTGATCGGCATCAGTGTCGCCAAGCTGTTCGGCCTGAACCCGATGTTCGGCGTATTGGCTGGTTCGGCAACGCTGACCGGCGGCCCAGCCACCGGCCTGGCCTTTGCCGGGCATTTCGAGCAGGCCGGCCTGGTTGGCGCGGAAAGCCTGGCGGTGACGGCGGCCATGGCCGGCATCATCTGCGGCGGCCTGGTTGGCGGCCCGGTGATCACCGTGCTGATGCAGCGCTTCAAGGTGAAGCATCCCAGCCAGAAGGCCACCGGCGCGCAGCTCGGTGAGGACGAAGCAGTCACCGTGCGTTACCCCAGCGAGTCGGCCCGCGAGTTCGACGCGCTCAAGAGCATCGTCGTGCTGCTGATGGCGATGTGGCTGGGCGTGTGGGTGGGCAAGGGCTTCGAAGGCATCGGCCTGACCCTGCCGACCTATATCGGCGCGATGCTGGTCGGCGCGGTGATCCGCAACATCGACGACTACACCGGCTGGATCAAGCTGTCGGTGCCGACCACCGACCTGATCGGCAACATCAGCCTGGCCCTGTTCCTGGCCATCGCACTGATGGACCTGAAACTCTGGGAATTGGCTGGTATGGGCTTGCCGTTGCTGGTCAACCTGATCATCCAGGTCTCGGTGGTGGCGCTGTTCGCGGTGCCGATCTACTGGTTGATGGGCCGCGATTACGACGCGGCGGTAATGGGCGGTGGCTTCATCGGCTTCATGCTCGGCACCACCGCCAACGCGATGGCGGTGATGCGCCGGCTGGCGCAGCGCTACGGGCCGGCGCCGCGCGCCTTCCTGGTGGCGCCGCTGGTGGGCGCATTCTTCATCGACTTCATCAATGCGCTGATCATCACCGGCTTCCTGAACTTCTGGCCGCACTAAGCTGCCGGTTCCGTGCGCCATACCCGTGCCTTGTGCACGGGTTGGCGCGACAATGGGGCCCTACTCGCCCTGTAGCACCGCTCCGCTGATGACATCCAACGCAGTGCCCGCCCCTTCTTCCCGCCCTGACCTGGTCGTCATCGGCGCTGGCGTGGTGGGCCTGGCCACCGCGTATGCCGCTGCAAAGCGCGGTTGTTCGGTGCTGCTGCTGGATCGCAATGCCGGCCCGGCACTGGGCACTTCGTTCGCCAACGGCGCACAGCTCAGCTACGCCTACACCGATGCGATGGCCGGCCCGGCAACCTGGGCGCAACTGCCGGAAATGGCATTCGGCCGCAACGGGCCTTTCCGCACACGCTGGTCGGCTGATCCGGATTTCCTGCGCTGGGGCCTGGCCTTCCTGCGCCAGGCCAACACGGCGGGCCTGCAGCGCAATACCCTGGCCACGGCGGAACTGGCACTGGAATCGCGCAAGGCCATGCAGGCCTTGCTGCAACAGCACCCCATCGATTTCGATCATGAGGTCTCCGGCAAGCTGCACCTTTACCCCTCCGCCGAAGGCGTGCAGGGAGCGGCGGCGATGATCGCGCTCAAGCGCGGCCATGGCGTGCAGCAACGGCTGGTCAACGCGGCCGAAGCCACCGCCATCGAGCCTGCACTCAGCGGCGCGCCGTGGCTGGCCGGCGGCGTCTATTCGCCCGAGGAGGAAGCCGGCGACCCCTACCGTTTCAGCCAAGGCCTGCTGCAGGTAGTGCAGCAGCACTACGGCGTGCAGGCGCTGTTCGGATTCGATACGCAGTCACTGCGCCGCGCGGGTGAACACTGGCAGCTGCAGGCCCGCGATGGCCGCACGCTGCAGGCAGCGCGCGTGCTGGTCTGCGCCGGCATCGACAGCCCTGCCCTGCTCAAACCCCTGCGCCTGCGCATGCCGGTGATGGCAATCAAGGGTTACTCGTTCACCGCACCGTTGGGCAGCAATGCACCCAAGGTCAGCATCACCGACACCAAGCGCAAGCTGGTGTTCTGCCGCCTCGGCGAGCGCATCCGCGTCGCAGGCCTGGCTGACCTCAACGATTGGAACCCCGCGCCCGAACCGGCGCGGCTGGGAACGCTGATCGCGCAGGCACGCGCCTCGTTGCCCGAAGCCGCGGATTACGAGCACATCGAAAGCAGCTGGGCTGGCCTGCGTCCGGTCACCCCGTGGACCTCACCGATCATCAGGAACCTCGGCGACGGCCTGGCCTGCAATATCGGCCATGGCATGCTCGGCTGGACGCTGGCGATGGGCAGTGGCGAGCGCGCGGTGCAGCAGTTGCTGGGCACGCACTGAACCAACTCAGGTTTCGCTGATCTGGTCCATGCGGATGCGGTTGGCGAACAGCGAGAACGCCAATGCGCCAGCAAGGCCATTGGCGCGGTTGATCCACTGCGGCAACCAACGCGGCGGTGCCAGCACCCCAGCTTCAAACAACGGCGTCAGCGCCTGTGCGTCTTCCAGCGTCATCTTGCCGGCGAACAACCAGCGGCAGGTCTGCAGCTTTTCATCACGCAGCATCTGCCGGAAGAAGGTGTGCACCGAGACCAGGCCGCGCAGGTAGACCGTGTCCTTGGTGAAGGCAGCGCCGCCGCTGGTGGGAACACCACGGAACACGCGTTGTGCGGAGGAAAAACTTTCCTCGGCGGTCTGCCCGGCAGCACGGAAATAATTGAAGACTTCGATGAAGTCGGCCCCATCGCGCGCCATCGCAATCGCCTCGATGCGCAGGCTGATGCGCTTGAGCCGCTGGATGTCGATGCTGCCGGTGATCTGTTCGGCAAACGTCGCCAGGCCCTCCTGGGTCGCGGTGATGCGCGGCGAAGACAGCGCCAGGCTCGGCAGCACCTGCTGGTCGCGTCCGTTGAGCGCGGTCAGCGAATGCACCAGCGCCTCGTGGTGGTAGAGCTGCGCACGGTCATAGGCACTGAAGGTGGCGCGGGTGCGCAGGCGGATGCGGGTCGCCCCCGCAGCGGCCTTGGCGATCAGTTCCGGGTCCAGCTCCACGCTGATCATGCGCCCTGCGAAGAACTCATCCAGGTCGCTCTGCAGCATCAACTGCAGGGCTGTTGCCGACACCGGCACCTGCTCCTCCGGGGCCAGCAGTTCGTGGTCCAGTTCCTGCGCAATCTGGATGAAGTGCCGTGCCGCATCGCGGGTGGTCGGGCCATTGCCCGGCATCGGCTGCTCGGGCACGCCGAACAGCTGGGTGGAATAGTCGTCCACCGCGCGCGTACCCAGGCCTTCCAACAGACTGGCGGCCAGATCCCAGCTATGCGCAGAATCCTGAATGTAAGTGCCCAGTGGATGGCTGGCATCCACCTCGTCCATTACCGCCGCCAGTTCGCGCCGCGTTTCGCTGAAGTCGAGTTTGGGATAGCCCACCTGCGGCAGTACCGGGTTACCGCGCGCCACGCTCTCCAGAAACGGTGCCTGCGTATCTGCCGGCCAGCTGGTCAGGCTCAGCAAGCGGATGCCTTTGACCGCCGCTACCATCCGCGCATCCAGCGCAGCGTGATGGCTGATGGCTGGATCGTTGTGGGTATCAACCATGTCCATGCCTGCCTCGTTCAAATCAGGTAATAACGCGCAACCATCGCTCTTGTAGAAGCGGCGTAAGCCGCGAAGCCACAACCGCATCAACGCGCGAACAGCTTACCCCTCCCCAACCCTCCCCTTTGCTCCGCGCAAGGGAGGGAGCCGAAGCAGCGGCGCAAGCCGCGAAGCGACGCCCACATCAACGCGCGAACAGCTTACCTTCCCTAACCCGTCCGGCCCGAAGGCATAGCCTTCGGTCGTTCATCAGGCCGCGCGCCAGTGGCGCGCAAGCAGGCCTTCTTCACCCCCTTTGCTACGCAAAAGGGAGGGAGCAGATGCAACGGCGACGGCTTCAGCGCCGCTTGCCCTTGTTGATTGGCCGCCACTGCGCACCGCGCCCGCTGTGCTTGCGTTCCGTCGCCTGCTCGGCCTGACGCTGGGCAAGTTTGGCTGCGGCCTGCGCCACTTCCTCACGCAGCTTGAGGTAGCTCTCCAGCCGGCTTTCGTCGATGTCACCACGCTCAATGGCCTCCTGCACTGCGCAGCCCGGTTCGCTGTGGTGCGAGCAATCGCGGAACTTGCATTGCGTGGTCAGCTCTTCGATATCGGCGAAGCCACCTTCAGCCAGGGTTTCCTCACCGGTCGGCTTGAGCTCGCGCATGCCGGGCGTATCGATCAGGCAGGCGCCATACGGCAGCGGCATCAGCGCACGATGGGTGGTGGTGTGGCGGCCGCGCGAATCATTGCTGCGCACTTCGTTGGTCTTCATCCGGTCCTCGCCCAACAGCGTGTTGGTCAAGGTGGATTTGCCGGCACCGGAGGAACCCACCAGCACCACGGTATTGCCCGGGCCCAGCCACGGCAGCAGGGCGGAGACACTTTCCGGGTCCTTGCCATTGATCGCCAGCAGCGGAATCTGCTGCGCGGCCAGGTCTTCCAGCACCGCCAGCGCGTCCTCGCTGTACTCGGTCTGGTCGGCCTTGGTCAGCACCACCACCGGTGAGGCACCACCGCCGCCAACCAGGAGCAGGTAGCGCTCGATGCGGCGCGGATTGAAGTCGGCGTCCAGGCCACAGACGATGAACACCGTATCGATGTTGGCCGCGATCACCTGCTGGTGATAGTGCTCACCGGCGGCACCACGCTTGATCGAGGTATGCCGCGGCAGCAACGCGACGATGCGCTTGCCGTCCAGCAACACCCAGTCACCTACCGCCGCGCGCTCATGGCTGGGGAAGCGCGGCCGCTGCCATTCCGGCGGCGACTCGGTCTTGAGGCTGTTGTCCGGCGCATCTGCGACCACGTAACCGGAACGGTGCTGCTCGATCACCCGCCCCGGGCGGGCCTGCGGATGGGCGGCAAAGGCTTCCTGCCACTGCGGGTCCTCGGGAGCACCGGGCCAGGGCCAGCCGATATGGCGCAGCGAATCGAAGTTGATGGAATCAGTCATTGGGGGATTCTACCGGGGCAGGGCTTGGCGCCGGGAATGGCGGTTCAGTTGAGGCTGGTGCTTGGGCCAAAGCCAAAGCCAGAGCACCCCTCCCCAACCCTCCCCTTGCCTGCGGCAAAGGGAGGGGGCAAGGCTTGGCCCCCTCCCTTGCGCATAGCGCAGGGGAGGGCTGGGGAGGGGTGCTGTTGCCCTTGCTCCGGCAGTTGTTTTTGCCTGCAACCAATCCCCACTCCCGAATCCCCAGTCCCGGCCCCAAGGCCCCGCCCCGCAGCGCAACAATTCAGCTACCATGCGAAGTCCATGCCCTTGATGGCCCTGAGAAAATGTCAAGCCCTGTCAAACCGCTAGCTACCCGTGAACGCCTGTCCGAAGTCCGCTACGAAATCCGTGGTGAACTGGCCCGACGAGCGCGGGAGCTGGAGGCCCAGGGCCGCAAGCTGATCAAGCTAAACATCGGCAATCCCGGTGCATTCGGTTTCCGTGCGCCTGCACACCTGCAGCACGCCATCGCCGATGACATGGGCCGCACGGACCCCTATACCCATCAGCAGGGTCTGCCGGTCGCACGTGAAGCCATCGCGGCGGCCTACGCCCGTCGCGGTGCGCCCGATGCCGTGGCAGACCGCGTGTTCCTGGGCAATGGCGTCTCCGAGCTGATCGACCTGTCGCTGCGCGCCCTGCTCAACCCGGGTGACGAAGTGCTGGTGCCCTCGCCGGATTACCCGCTGTGGTCGGCTGCCACCATCCTCAACGATGGTCGACCGGTGTATTACCGCTGCCGTCCGGAAAACGGCTTCCTGCCTGATCCGGTGGAGATGGAAGCGCTGGTGTCCTCGCGCACCCGCGCCATCGTATTGATCAACCCGAACAACCCGGCCGGCGCCAGCTACCCGCGCGAGCTGCTGGAAAAAATCGTCGCCATCGCCCGCAAGCACAACCTGTTGCTGCTGGTGGACGAAATCTACGACCAGATCCTGTACGACGGCGCCCCGTTCCAGCCGGTCGCACCGCTGGCCGGTGATCACCCCTGCCTGACCTTCAGCGGCCTGAGCAAGGTGCACCGCGCCTGCGGTTGGCGCGTTGGCTGGATGCTGCTGTCCGGCGCCGGTGAGCAGCTGGGGGAATTCCGCGCCGCACTCGACCTGCTCAGCGCGCTGCGCCTGTGCGCCAACGTGCCCGGCCAGTACGCGATCGAAGCCGCGGTCAATGGCCCGGACACCATCTCCGAACTGTGCAGCCCCGGCGGCCGCCTCTACGAAACCCGCCGCGCGGTGATCGAGGCCTGTGAGGCCAGCGAGCACCTGTCGCTGGTGGCGCCTTCCGGCGCGCTGTATGCCTTCCCGGCCGTGATCGGTCCTGCGGCGCAGGGTTTTGATGACCACGACTTCGCCCTGCAGCTGATGGAAGAAGAAGGCGTGCTGGTGGTGCCAGGCTCCAGCTTCAACGTGCCCTACCGCAACCACTTCCGTGTCACCCTGCTGCCCGAGGCCAGCGTGATGCGCGAGGTCTTCGGCCGCATCGACAAGCTGCTGAGCCGGCGCGCCGAAGCCGTCACCAAGGTGGTGCAGCTGAAGCCACGCAGCGCGGTGGGTTGATTGGACTTGATGAGCGATAACGCAGCCAACTCCACGTCCTACCTGGCGCTGGGCGATTCCTACACCATCGGCGAAGGCGTGCCGCAGGCCGGCACCTGGCCCTTCCAGCTCGCCGCCGCGCTGCGCGCGCACGGCATCGAGCTGGACGACCCGCAGGTCATCGCCACCACCGGCTGGACCACCGACGAGCTGGCTGCCGCCATCGATGCCGAAGCCCCGCAAGGGCCGTACGCGCTGGTGAGCCTGCTGATCGGGGTCAACAACCAGTACCGCGGACGGCCGCTGGCCGAGTACCGCCAGCAGTTCGAACAGCTGCTGCAGCGCGCGATCGCCCTTGCTGGCGAAGACCCGCAGCGGGTGCTGGTGCTGTCCACGCCGGATTGGGGATTTACCCCTTACGCGCAGCAGAACGGACGCGATGCAGCCCAGGTCGCCCGCGAGATCGATGATTTCAACGCCGCCGCGCACGCCTGCTGCGGCGATTACGGCGTGGCCTTCGTCGACATCACCCCGACCAGCCGCGACGGCGGAGAAACGGTGGAAATGCTGGCCGATGATGGCCTGCATCCTTCGGCCGCCATGTACGGGCGCTGGGCGCAGCTGGCGCTGCCGGTCGCGGCCGGGCTGCTCAAGCCAGCATCGGCCGCTTGAACCGCCCGCAAGCCACCCCGGCAATGGCCGGCGAACGCGCGCGCGCGATTGCCCAGGCCTTCGCTCCACGGCGGTTCTGGGGCCATCGCGGCGACTATTACTACGCCTTGCTGAAGCTGCGCAGCGACCCGCTCTATCCCGGCGTGCTCGACGCGCTGCGCGGCAGCAGCGCACCACTGCTCGACATGGGCTGCGGGCTGGGCCTGCTGGCCCATGCGCTACGCCAGGACGGGCAGCACATGGCCTATCTGGGCGTGGACAGCGATGCTTCCAAGACCCAACGCGCCGCCAGCGCCGCCGAACGAAGCATGCTGCACAGCGTCAGCTTCGCCCCGATCGATCTACTCGCAGACCTGCCGGCACACCAGGGCAATGTCGCCATTCTCGACGTGCTGCAATACCTGCCGGCGGCCGCCCAGCCGGGCCTGCTGCGGCGCGCGGCGGCGATGCTGGGCGAAGATGCACGACTGGTGATCCGCATGACCGTGGCTGACGGCAGCCGCCGCAGCGGCGTCTCACGGGTTGCCGACCGCGCCGCCAACCTGATTGGCTGGATGCGCTCGCGCCCCCGCGACTATCTGGATGTGGATGCAGTACTTGCCCATCTGCAGCAGGCTGGGCTGACCGTCAACCTCACCCCGCTGTACGGCAACACCCCATTCAACAACTGGCTGCTGGTCGCCCGACGCGGTTGAACCACGGTCAAGCCGTTTGCACCGATAATGGTGCCATTCCCTGCCGGCCCAACCGGGCTGGCGCAGCAACGAGATTCCCGTGAAGAAGACCTATAGCCTCGCCATCGAAGGCAAGCACCCTGACCGCCTGCTGGAAGCCAGCAAGCACGACATCCGCAAGTACACCAAGCGTGAGCGCGGCAAGGCAGTGCCGGCCGGCGCCGATTCCTGGGGTTTCGACAGCAAGCTGGGCGTGGACGAAGTCTCGGCCAAGCCGGTGGGCTACGACGAGCTGTTCCGTGCCATCGACGCGCTGGTGGCCGCCGGCAATACCCAGTTCTACGTGGAAGTGCTGAGCAAGCCGGTCAAGCGCAGCCCGCGCCCGGTGGCTGAAGCCGCTCCGGCAGCAGAAACCGATTTCGAAGATTGATCGCCGACGCCCCTTTGCCACAGGCAAAAGGGGCAACCGGTAGTGCCGAGCCATGCTCGGCAGAAGCTTTCCCAGCAATGCCGTGTAGTGCCGAGCCATGCTCGGCAGGGGGCCTTCCAGGCCATCCATCTACGTGCAGGAACGATGTGGGAGCGGTGTAAGCCGCGAAACCGGCACCATTGGAATCACCGACTGGTCCGCAATCTGCCGGATCCTGGGCTTCGCGGCTTACGCCGCTCCCACAGACGATTGGCTGGTAACGCCCCAGCCGAGCATGGCTCGGCTCTACCAAAGGCGGCCCGGCCGACTGTGGTCCTGTCAGGACCCAGCTTTTTCCGCCGCAGCCGCCCGCGCGCGGTCTTTCTTGCTCGGCCGGCGGCCCTTGATACCGCCATTGTCGTCGGCAACCACGCTTGCCACCGGCGCTGCCTGCGTAGGCTCAAAGCCCTCAAGCACCTCGGCCCTGCTCTGCAGGCCATGGCGTTTGCAGATCAGGCGCCAATGCGCCATCGCCGCCGAATCGACAAAACTCAGCGCCAGTCCCCTCTCCCCTGCCCGCCCGGTGCGGCCGATGCGGTGCAGGTAATCCGAGGGCGCACGCGGCAGGTCGTAATTCACCACCACCGGCAAACGGGTGATGTCGATGCCACGCGCAGCCAGGTCAGTCGCCACCAACACCCGTACTTCGCCATCCTTGAAATCCTGCAACATGCGGAAACGACGGCCCTGCGACAGTTCACCGTGCAGGGCCTGCGCGTTGACCTCGGCCTTGCGCAGCTGCGACGCCAAACGGTCACCGTCACGGATGCTGCCGACAAAGACCAATACCTGTTGCCACTGCGGATCTTCCAGCAAGGACAGCAACAACTCGGCACGCCGGGCGTTGTCGACATGGATGGCGCGCTGCTCGATATCCGGCGCCGACTGCTCGCCGATTTCCAGGCGCTGCGGTTCATGCAGCCCCGCCGCAGCCAAGGCCTGGATATCGGCCGCAAACGTGGCCGAGAACAAGGCGGTCTGCCGCTTCACCGGCAACTCGGCCAGGATCTGCCGCAGCTCGTCGCCGAAACCCAGCTCCAGCAGACGGTCGGCTTCGTCCAGCACCAGCAGCTGCACCTGCTTCAATGACAGGGCGTTATGCGCCAGCAGATCCAACAAGCGTCCAGGGGTGGCCACGACGATGTCGGCACCACCGCGCAGCGACATCATCTGCGGATTGATCGACACGCCGCCGACCGCACAGACCAGATGCGGCCGTCGCGACAACTCGCGGCCCAAGGTGGCAAACACGTCGCTTACCTGCTGCGCCAGTTCGCGGGTCGGCACCAGGATCAACTGGGCCAGCACACGCGGCTTGCGCGGCGTTGCCATGAAGAAGCGCTGCAGCGCCGGCAGTACGTAAGCGGCTGTCTTGCCTGAACCGGTGGGCGCCAGCGCAACCACATCGCGCCCCTTCAACAGCAACGGCACCGCCTGCTGCTGGATCGGCGTTGGCGCCAGATAACCGGCCTGCTGCAAGGCCTGCTGCAGCGCGGGCAGCACGTAGGGAGACAGGCCGAGTTGGGAGAAAGGCATGGTGCGGTTCCAGAACGCCGCGCAATGGCGGGGAGGCGAGTCTACGCTGTTGGCTGCGGCAGGCGGGCGCGCAGGCCGCGCGCCTGCAGCTGCTGCAGTACCGCGTCGATGATGGCCAGATTGTGACCGTGGGCAGCGCCTTCATGCAGCAGGACGATGGCGCCTGGCGCCAGATCGGGCGCAATCCGCGCGACAACGCCCTCCGGGGTGCAGTTCACGCCGTCGTAGCCGCGGGCGCTCCAGCCAATCCGCACCAGCCCATGGCGCTTGAGCGCCACCGCCACGAACGGGTTGGTCATGCCCACCACCGAGCGATACCAACGCGGTGGCGACCCGGCAATCGTCGTCAGCATCTGCTGGCATTGGCCGATTTCACGCGCCATCTGCGCCGGACCCAGTGCCCAGAAGCGCGCCTGCGGGTGTGAATGACTGTGATTGCCGATGTCATGGCCACGCCGCAGCACCTCATGCACCAGTTCCGGACGGGCCTGCGCGCGCTCACCGACCATGAAAAAGGTCGCCTTGGCGTCGTGCCGGTCGAGCAGCTCCAGCACCGCCAGAGTCTCATCGGACGGACCGTCATCGATGGTCAACCACACGTCCTGGCCGGGCGCGCGGCTGGTCACCGGCGCGTAGAAGCGGCTGTTGGGGAGGAATACCGGTACGACGAACAGGGCGTGACTGAGCAGCAGCAAGGGCAAACCCCACATCCAGCCCAACCGCCACCACAGCAGTGCAACCAGCAATTGCGAGACAAGCAGCCAGGGCAGCCAACGCCAGGGGTGTACGGGAATGCGATGCAGGGTTTCCGGGGCAGTCATTCCCTATGATGCCATGCAGCGTAGAATCAGCTGGTCTACGACCACTTATACGAGTTCACGATGTCCCTGGACCCCGCCCTGCGTTCGCGCATTGAATCCATCCTCGGCGCCGACCGCGTCGTCCTGTTCATGAAGGGCCAGCCGACCATGCCGCAGTGCGGTTTCTCGGCCAAGGCTGTTGGCGCGCTGCAGGACCTGGGCGTGCAGTTCGGCCACGTCAACGTGCTGGCCGACCAGGAAATCCGTGAAGGCATCAAGGCCTACGGCGACTGGCCGACCATCCCGCAGCTGTACGTGGACGGCGAGCTGATCGGCGGCAGCGACATCATCCTGCAGATGGCCAGCAGCGGCGAACTGAGCAGCCTGCTCGGCCTGGCCGCACCAGACCGCACCCCGCCGTCGATCACCGTCACCCCGGCCGCAGTGGAAATGCTCAAGGGCGCACTGGCCGACTCGCCCGGCGCGGCCCTGCAGCTGAGCATCGATGCCAGCTTCCAGCCGAACTTCCAGCTGGCCCCGTTCGACGACAACGCCATCGCGGCTGAGTCCAACGGCCTGCGCGTGCAGTTCGATCCCTCCAGCGCGCGTCGCGCCGATGGCATCACCATCGACTGGGTCGACGACATCCGCGGCCAGGGCCTGGCAATCAACAACCCGAATGCCCCCAAGCCGGTGCAGGACCTGGACGTGCGCAGCGCCGACGACCAGCTGCGTGCCGGTGCGATCACCGTGGTCGACGTGCGTCCGGCTGACGAGCGCGCCATCGCCGCGATCAATGGCAGCTTCGAAACCTTCGACGGCGACAACCGCGCCAAGCTCGAAGCTCTGCCCAAGGACACCGCACTGGCGTTCCTGTGCCACCGTGGTGGCCGCAGCGCGCAGGCTGCCGCGCAGTTCCTGGCACTGGGTTTCACCAATGTGTTCAACATCACCGGCGGCATCGATGCCTGGTCGGAGAACGTGGACAACAGCGTTCCGAAGTACTGATCGGAACACGCTGCAGCAACCAAAAAAAGCGCCGGCCCCCAGCCGGCGTTTTTTTTCGTTGAACAAGCGCGGGAACGGCAACCTGATTGCCAACCTTGTAGCAGCGGCGTCAGCCGCGAAGCTGATAGAACATCGGATCGCAGAGGCAACTAGCGCTGCAGCAATGTCAGCTTCGCGGCTGATGCCGCTCCCACATGCAAACCAGAAGCATGCAGCCTGTGCCCTTTTGTGGAAGCGACATCAGCCGCGAAGCACTTGAGTGGTCAGATGACATGCGAACCCAATGCTGCACTGCATGCGTACCGCGATGAGCAGTACCTGGCAGACAGGCGTGTATCCGACAACGCCGTCAGCAACACCAGTCCCTGCCGGGTGCTCAACCAGCAAAGCCACCTTCAGCGAGAAAATGCAGTTCCTCGGCGGTCGGGATCCGGCCCAACACCGCGTTCCGGTGCGGGAAGCGGCCAAAGCGGCGGATGACATCGCGATGCACTTCGGCGTATTTCAGGTATTCCAGATCGCCCAGCACCTCGAACATCGCCACCGCGCGCTCCTGGTCCTGCGGATCCTCGGAATGCTCGAACGGCAGGTAGATGAAAGCCCGCAGCTTGAGCGGCAGTTCGCGGTCCCACCCTTCCTCGATGGTGCGGGTAGCGTAATGCCGCGCCAACCCGTCGGTAGCGTAAGAGTGCGCTGTGCCACGGAAGCAGTTGCGCGGAAACTGGTCCAGCAGGATCTGCAGCGCCAACGCGCCCTCGGCATTTTCCAGCCAGTCCTCACAACCGCGCCGGGCTGCCTGGTAGTGCAGGTCCAGGAAGCGCTCCCGGAACTCCACATCAAAGGCCTCGTCACGCACAAACCAACGCTGCGGACCCGCCGCGCGCCAGAATTCAACTACCGAACTTGCAGTTTCCATTACTGATCCCTGGTTCACCGCCTACCCGCAGGCGGTGACACTTCCCACCGATGTCGTCGCATCCGGGGACAGGGCCTCAGTTGCTTGGCAGTAGCTTAATAGGCTACCCCAAGCTATGAAATGAGGAAAAGGTGAAAAAACCTACCCGGGATTGGGACGGTCTCCGCATAAACCACCAACTCCATCCCAAGTTTTGAGATAGGGTTCCTATCTTTCGGGACTGTTACGACCCTTGGGGGGGTACAAAGCATGCGCATAGGAATAGTGGTCGACTCGGCCTGCGACCTGCCCAAGGGCTACCTGCAACAGAACAACATCGTGCTGCTCCCCATCAGCGTACGGATCGGCGACACGGTGCTCCCCGACCACCGCGATGAAGAGTCCACCCTGGCCTTCCTGCAGGGACCGCTGAGCGAGCGCAGCGCCGAAGCGGAAACCATCCCCTATAGCGCCGAGCAGATCCGCGACCTGTTCCTGAGCCGCCTGGTTACCGATTTCGACCAGGTCTTCTGCATGACCATCACCCGCACCCGCAGCCCCATCCATGACAACGCGGTGCAGGCCGGCTACAGCATCCTCAACGAATACAAGCCCATCCGCCAGGCGGCCGGCCACAATTCGCCGTTCAGCCTGCGCGTCATCGACACCCAGAACCTGTTCGCCGCGCAAGCGGTGAGCGCGGTGGAAGCGGTGCGCCTGCGCGACAGCGGTGCCACCGTCCCGCAGATGCGCGAACGGCTGGAGCTGGTTGCCAGCAACGTGCACGGCTACATGGTCACCCGCGACCTTTACTACCTGCGCGCCCGCGCCCGCCACAAGGGCGACCGCAGCGTCGGCCTGCTCAGCGTCGCCCTGGGCAGTGCGCTGGACATCAAACCCGTGCTGCATGGTTACCGTGGCAATACCGAGCCGGTGGCCAAGATCAAGGGCTTCGACAACGCTGTGCAGGCGCTGTTCGGCTTTGTCGGCAGGCGCGTGCTGCACGGCCTGATGACCCCGGTGGTGTGCGTCAGCTACGGCGGCCCGCTGGACGAGTTGCGCGCCCTGCCCGGCTACGAACAGCTGCACGATACCTGTGAGAAGCACGGCGTAACGCTGCTGGAAGCAGTGATGAGCCTGACCGGCATGGTCAACGTGGGCAAGGGCGCAGTGACCATTGGCTTTGCCGATGAACCGCATACCTTCGGCAGCTGATCAACCCGAATCATCTGGACAGAATCACTACATCTGACGCGCTAGTCTGACGCTCTACCAAGGAGGTACCCCATGTCCGTGCTCTATTCCATCTCGCTGCCCGACCCGGCCAAGGCCCGCGGCAACGATCCACGCCTGTCATTCACCGCCAGCGGCGCGGACGCCTTTGCGGAGCAATTGCAGGCTGCACTGCGCACACCGGAGCTGTTCGAGCGCTGGAAAGCCACCCAGGACGAACCCGATGACGTGGACCCCGGCCTGGGCGCGGTTGATCCGAACGCCACGGTCACCGGCAAGCAGTCCGACCTGCGCATCGACCTGGTCGCCAGCACCAGCCTGCCCGGCGACCTGTTCAAGCAGCGCCTGCGCATGCTGGCCGGCAGCCACTGGGAACTGCGCGATGTGCGTTGAGTGGTGACAACCCAGGTATTGCTGTCCTGGAGCGGTGGCAAAGACGCCGCATGGGCACTGCACGAACTCCAGCAACGCGATGACGTCGAGGTTGTCGCGCTGCTGAGCACGCTGACCGAAGGCTATGACCGCTCCTCGATGCAGGGCGTACGCCGTCAGGTATTGCTGGCCCAGGCGGACGCCGCCGGGCTGCCGCTGCTGGAAGCCTGGATACCGCAGGTCTGCGACAACGCCGTGTACCTGCAGTGCATGACAGCAGCGCTGCACGAAGCCCAGCAGCGCTGGCCGGGCCTTGCGAGCATCGCCTTTGGTGACCTGCTGCTTGAAGACATCCGGCGATGGCGCGAGCAGCAGTACGCGCCCCTGGGCTGGCACACCCTGTTCCCGCTGTTTGGCCACGACACCACCGCGCTGGCGCGGCAGATGATTGCGAACGGCCTGCATGCACAGCTGTGCTGTGTGGACAGCGAGCGGCTGGATGCCGGTTTTGCGGGCCGAGTATTTGATCAAGCCTTTCTGGACGAATTGCCAGCAGGCATCGACGCCTGCGGCGAGAACGGCGAATTCCACACCTGTGCAAGCGCGGGGCCGATGTTCCGCGCTCCGTTGAAGCTTGAACAAGGCGACTCCGTGCTACGCGAGAACCGCTACGCCTACACGGATTTCATCTTGCAGTTGTAGGCGCGGCGTTAGCCGCGAAGCCACAACAGCAAGAACAACAGCGCTTCATGCAATTTCAGCACTGCTCGCAACGTCAGCTCAGGCAGCTTCGCGGCTCACGCCGCTCCCACAAGGCTGGGCGCTGCATCAAGCGATCATCAGAACTCTGCCACCACATCATCGCGTACCGACACCCGATTCCTGCCCGCGCGCTTGGCCTCATACAACGCGCTATCAGCATCGTCCAGCAGCTGTGTCGTAGTTGCCATGGCTGAAGGCCGCAGGAAGGCCACACCCACACTGATGCTGACCGCTGCTTCCGGCAAGGCGAGCGACTCAATGGCCAGCCGCAACTTCTCGGCAAGGGCGACCGCATCTTCCCGCCCGCAATCCGGCACGATCACAGCGAACTCCTCCCCGCCGTAACGCGCCAGGCAATCGCCCGCACGCCGAACATTCGCCTGCAGCGCCGCAGCAACGGCCTGCAGGCAACGATCACCGGCGGGGTGTCCATGGGCATCATTGAATGCCTTGAAGTGATCGATGTCGGCCAGAAGCAGACCCAGGCCAGCACCGCTGCGGTATGCGCGACTGGCCTCGGTCTGCAGGACGGCATCGAACTGACGACGGTTGGCCACGCCGGTCAGGCCATCCTGTCTTGCCAGCTGATCCAGCGCCGCCTGACGCTCCAACAAGCCGATCTGCAGCAGCGTGCTGCGCAGACTGAAACCAATGGTGGCAACCACGAAACTGGCGAAGGCCAGCGTTCGCGCGTGGTCCACCACCAAGGTGCCAACAACCAGCAGAAGCAAGGCCACGATCATCGGGCCGCCCGCCTGCACCAGCCGCACCAGCCGCGGGTTGGGCACCAGCACCGGGGCCGATGCGCGACGCACTGCCAGCCACGCCAGCAGGAGGAATGGCAGATCAATCAGCAGATCGTTGTAGGCACCGAAGGAATCTTCAGAGGTGAAGTGGTTGATATAACCGGCTATCAGCAGGTAAGCCAAGGCATACAGCGCAAGGACGCGAAAGAACCTGCGCCACTCCGGCACATCGCTGGCCAACCAGCGCACGGTTGCGAAGCTGGCAATGCACAGGTTCTGGACATCGAACATGTAGCGCATGTTGCGCATTGCCTGCTCGTCGACATCAATTCGGTCGGCGAAAAAGCTGGTGTGCACGAAGAACAACACGCCCAACAATCCCGCCATCGCCGCTTCGATCAGGCTGATGATGGCGCGCTCGCGGCGCGGGCGGGCAAGGATGAACACCAGCGGCACGGCGTAGAGCACATACAACAGCAGGCTGGCGCGCGGCGTGATGTCGGCGCGGCCCGCCCCCAGTGCATCGGCCAGATTGAGCGCCATGCCGCCAGACCACAGCAGCATTGCCAGCGCGACCGCATACCAGCCCAACGCCGCCCGGTCATGCCGGGCACGCCACACACAACAGCAGGCAGCAAGCAGCGGCGCTGCAACCAGGAAGATGAAGGAACCAACGCCAGCGGGACCCGAGCCGATGGCAAGGACCAGAGCATGGCAGACGATGAACAGCAGGATCAGCACTACCGGCATGCATTCCCCATCGGACAGGCGCTATGCCCGCACGATAGCGCGACAGCTGCTACGACAACGTGACCCACACCCCGACACGACATCGGCGACCACGCTGCTCGACCACCTGTAGTGCCGAGCCATGCTCGGCAGGGGCCTTGCCAGCAAAAAGCAACCCTTCCCCAACCCTTCCCTTCGCTACGCGAAAGGGAGGGAGCACGACGTAGTGCCGAACCATGCTCAGCGGGGGGCTTGCCAGCAAAAACCAACCCCTCCCCAGCCCTCCCCTTCGCTACGCGAAAGAGAGAGAGCAGAGCGTAGTGCCGAGCCATGCTCGGCGGGGGCCTTGCCAGCAAAAACCAACCCCTCCCCAGCCCTCCCCTTCGCTACGCGAAAGGGAGGGAGCAGAGCTTAGTACCGAGCCATGCTCGGTGGGGGCGTTACCGGTAGAGCCCCAGCCGAGCATGGCTCGGCTCTACAAAACAACGCTCAGCCCATCGCCTTGGCGTGGTGCGCGATGTGCTCGCCGATGAAGCTGCTGATGAAGTAGTAGCTATGGTCATACCCCGGCTGCATGCGCAGCTGCAGCGGATGCCCGGCAGCCTCGCAGGCGGCCTGCAACAACTGCGGGCGCAGCTGGCTTTCCAGGAATTCATCGGCGCCGCCCTGATCAATCAGCAACGGCAGCTTCTCCTGCGCATGCGCGACCAGCTCGCTGGCGTCATACGCCTTCCACACTTCGCGGTCTTCACCCAGATAGGCAGCAAACGCCTTCTGTCCCCATGGCACCTGCGACGGTGCCACGATCGGCGAGAACGCCGACACGCTGCGATAGCGTCCGGGGTTCTTCAGGGCGATGGCCAGGGCACCGTGGCCCCCCATCGAATGTCCGCTGATCGCGCGCACATCGCTGGCGGCCGGGTCAGCTTCCACCCAGGCCGGCAGCTCATCGACGATGTAGTCGTACATGCGGTAGTGCCGCGACCACGGCTCACGGATCGCGTTGAGGTAGAAACCCGCGCCCTTGCCCAGGTCATAGCCCTCGGTATCGGCCACTGCATCACCGCGTGGGCTGGTATCCGGCGACACCAGGATGATGCCGTGCTCGGCCGCATAGCGCTGTGCGCCGGACTTGGTGATGAAGTTCTGCTCGGTGCAGGTCAGGCCGCTCAGCCAGTACAGCACCGGGCAGGGGCCGTGCTCGGCCTGCGGCGGCAGATAAACGCCTACCGTCATCTCGCACCCCAACACCTGAGATTCGTGCCGGTAAACGTCCTGCCAGCCGCCGAAGCAGGCGCGGTGTTCGAGTCGTTGCATGGTTTTTGAATCCCTGGTGTTGAGTTGCGTGATGTTTGCGACTGAGAAAATGCCAGCTTCGCGGCTTACGCCGCTCCTACAAGAGGGGCTGTGATCAGTAATGGATGACCGAGCGGATCGACTTGCCTTCGTGCATCAGGTCGAAGGCTTCGTTGATCTTGTCCAGTTCCATCGTATGGGTCACGAACGGCGCGAGCTCGATGTCGCCCTTCATCGCGTCCTCGACCATGCCCGGCAGCTGGCTGCGACCCTTCACACCACCGAACGCGGTGCCCATCCACTTGCGACCGGTCACCAACTGGAACGGGCGGGTGGAAATCTCCTGCCCTGCACCGGCCACGCCGATGATCACGCTCTGGCCCCAACCACGGTGCGCACATTCCAGAGCGGCGCGCATCACGTTGGTGTTACCGATGCACTCGAAGCTGTGGTCCACACCCCAGCCGGTCATTTCGACGATGACCTGCTGGATCGGCTTGTCGTGCTCCTTCGGGTTGACGCAGTCGGTGGCACCAAACTGCTTGGCCAGCTCGAACTTGGAGGGGTTGGTGTCGATGGCGATGATGCGGCCGGCCTTGGCCTGGCGCGCGCCCTGGATTACCGCCAGGCCGATACCACCCAGGCCGAACACCGCGACGCTGTCACCTTCGGCGACCTTGGCGGTGTTGTGCACGGCACCGATACCGGTGGTGACGCCGCAGCCCAGCAGGCAGACGTGCTCCGGGTTGGCTTCCGGGTTGACCTTGGCCAGTGAAACTTCGGCCACCACGGTGTACTCGGAGAAGGTCGAGCAGCCCATGTAGTGATAGATCGGCTCGCCGTTGTACGAGAAGCGGCTGGTACCGTCTGGCATCACACCCTTGCCCTGGGTGGCGCGCACGGAGGTACACAGATTGGTCTTGCCGCTCTTGCAGAACAGGCACTCGCCGCATTCGGCGGTGTACAGCGGAATGACGTGATCGCCGGCCTTCACCGAGGTGACGCCCTCGCCCACTTCAACCACGATGCCGGCGCCTTCATGGCCGAGCACGCACGGGAACAGGCCTTCCGGGTCGTCACCAGACAGGGTGAAGGCATCGGTATGGCAGACGCCGGTATGGGTGATCTTGACCAGTACTTCGCCCGCCTTCGGCGGTGCGACATCGATCTCGACGATCTGCAAAGGCTGGCCCGGACCAAAGGCAACGGCGGCACGTGATTTCATGGGTTTTCTCCTGCGGGAATGATGAAGGCGGCGCAAGGCGACGCCGGAATTATTTGAGATAGGAACGGATCAGGCTGGACATCTCGGCAACGCGTGCAGCGCGCTGCGCTTCGGAGCGCGCCGGCTGGCCGAACTCCTCGCGCAGGTGCGCCTCCATCACCTCGGACATCAGTCCGTTGACTGCACCGCGGATGGCCGCGATCTGCTGCAGCACCGGATTGCAGTCGGCGCCGGCTTCCAGGGCACGCTCCAACGCATCGCACTGGCCGCGGATGCGTTTGACCCGGGCCAGGACCTTCTTCTTCTCTTCGGGGGAATGCGGCATGGCGGCCCCAATATCCTGTACTGGGGGATAGTATATTTTGCGGTTCTGGAAAATGCCAATAGACCGGGTTCCCAGGCGAACGGGGGTCACCTCCGCCTTACGTGATCCCGCCGTTAGCCGTGGCTGTACAAGCCACTAGCTACTTCAAGCTACCGATTCAGCCCCGACAGGCCAGGTGCTGCGCTCGAACCGATCGGCCCTCACTTTCACGCCATGTCCACAACGCCGCGCATGGTCAGTTGCCGCGCCTTCCCCACCACGAACCGCTGGATGATTCCCGCGCCACTCAAGTAGTCTTGGCAGGACAATCCAGGCATCACCAACTTGAGCCAACAAGTCGACAAAAGCCCCGGCCTTCCATTGAAGGTGGCCATTACCGAAGACGACGCGGTGCTGCTTGAACGCGTCCTGCTTCCCGGCCTGAGCGACTATGGTTTCAAGGTAGACGGCTTCAATGACGCCACCGGGCTCTACCGCAGCCTGCTGACCCAACAGTTCGACGTGGTGATCCTGGACATCGCCCTGCCAGGCGAGGACGGCTTGAGCATTGCGGCGCACCTTCGCCAGATACAGCCCGGGCTTGGCCTGGTCATGCTGACGGGAACGGAGAGCCGGGACAACCACCTCCGGGCGATGCGCCACGGTGCGGATGCCTACCTGTCAAAGCCGGTCGACATCGACATCATTGCGGCCACGCTGCACAGCCTTTCACGCCGCCTCGAGCGCACCCCGAAGGGCGCGGACAGCACCGATGCCCAGGACGGCAATGCGCGCTGGGCCTTGGCATCCGATGATTGGTGCCTTGTGCCGCCGTCCGGGCGGATCATCGCCCTGACGACCCCGGAACGGGCACTCCTGGGCATGCTCAATGCCAACCGTGGCCAGACGGTCGAGAAGGAGCGCTTGATCGAGGCATTGACAGACAATGCCTCGGACTTCGACCCGCACCGTCTTGAAGCCCTGGTGCACCGGGTCCGCCGCAAAGCCGCCAGTGCGGCACCCGAGTCGTCACCGTTGCCCTTGTTGTCTGTCCGTGGAAAGGGCTACCTGCTCGCTACCTGAGCCCATCGGACATCCGCGCGGAGATACCAGCGGAAGCAGTATCTTCACCGTGCTGCCCTGTGGTTGCCGGGCAGCAAGCTCAACGTTTCCACCCGCCTCAAGGACCATGTCCATCACAACCGGCAAGCCCAGGCCGGTTCCCAGGCCAACGGGCTTGGTGGTGAAGAACGGATCGAACGCCCTTGCACGAATGGCCTCTGTCATGCCGTGGCCGTCATCCTGCAGGGTGAGCGAGACCCACGCGTCTCCTTCCCGCTCGGCTTTGACCAGGAAAATACCCGTTCCGGGAATCGCATCCCGCGCATTGGCCGCGATATTGAGAATGACCAGCCCGAAGCGATCAGCATCCATGCGCACCGGCAAGGCATCCTCACCGCAGTCGAGCTGCAGCTGCACGCGACCGCCGAAGAGTTGCTTCAGCATCGGCGACAGCTCGCCGAGCGAAACGCGCATATCGAAGACCTGCGGGTGCGCCACATCCTGCCTGCTGAAATTCAGCAGCTTCCTGCTGATCGTCAGGCCTCGCTTGGCAGCGAGCTCGACGTCCTCCAGCGCGCCGTAGAGTGCGGTCGCCCCCTTGTCTGCGAGGCGCTCCCGCTGCCCGGCCTGGCCCAGGACTATCCCGAGCACGTTGTTGAAGTCATGTGCCACGCCGCTGGCAAGACGCCCTACAGCTTCCATCTTCTGCGCATGAATCAGCTGCTCGCGCGTGCGTTCACGCTCGGCGACCTCCTCCTGGAGCCGGGTATAGGCCAGCTCCAGTTCGCGACCGCGGGTATTGGATTCTTCCAGGCTGTTGCGCAATGCAGCCACGGTGCGATCCAGGGCGATCGCAATGATCAACCAGATCCCGGCCAACGACACCGCCTTGCCGACCCCGGCGACCGACGCCGTGCCACCTCCGAGCATTGCACGCAGGTAATCCGCAAGCAGTGTCGCCGCCAGGATGGCAACGCAGGCCGCGTAGGTGATCCATAAGGTCCGCCGCCCCAGGACCAGACCTGCGAGCGCCAGCAGGATCATCGGCATCGGATCGAAGCGCAGACCGAGCATGCCGGTCGCGGTGTAGATAACCGCCATCGACAACAACACCACGCCGAGGAACAGGTGCATGCCACGACGGAAACGCCCCGTTCGGATCAACCAGACACAGGCCCATGCGGCCGACGTCATCAACACGTCTGTCGTCAGGTCGGCGAGCATGGCGCTGCGCGGCGGCAGATCAGCCGACCAACGACCGCTCAGCACCGCATAGAGATACAGCGACTTGTTGAGCGGGATGAAAACCCCAAGGAAGATCAGCAATACCTGCAGGAACGGCGCATTGCGCCGGTCGACCGGATCCTGCACCGGGATGTCTGAAAGCCAGCGCTGCACCGGCCTGAAGAGAAGTAGCTGTTTGATAAGAATCTCCCCGCACCTGGTTTACCCGCGGAACAGCCCCCAACCGGCTTCCGCCCCCTTTCGGCATTCCTCATCGCTTCTCACCCGGACCGGTGAAAAATGGTGCGTGTATTCCACGATCCACTTTTGTAGCTTACGTCCAAGACCTCCTTCCTGCCGTGAGGAAGTAGCCCATACGAGGAACATGGGTTGTCGGCGACACCGACGCTTCCACGACTGCATTGCCACAGCTGAACACGACTTCACGCAACGCACACAAACCAAGGCCTCCCAACGACGCCTGCGGCGCCCAACGGAAACTCAAGATCCGTCGCGCCAAAGATATCCGGGAGCTTCCTGAAACGTTCTGGAGCTTGCCACCGGCCAGCCCGCGAGCTGGCACCGGAAGTCCAAGGGGATACCAAGCAACCTTCCTGGATGGATGCGCCTATGCCCCGCGACCGCCATGGATATTGGTTTCACTTTCCGGGTCGACAAGGCCGAACGCCAGACATCTCATCCCCAATTACCGCCTCGAATACGCGCTCCGGGTCAACCTGATGAAGCATGCAAGCATCGATCAACTGAAAATCCTGATTGATTCTCTGGACGATATTTCGCTGAACATAAGCGGCCGAATTGAAGTCCTCCAGAAGATCAGGCAATCAGCCGCCAGCCTCTACTTCAATCGTTCGAGCAATACCGTAGGCCATAGCGAGCAGATCGACGTAATGGTGCTGGAGGCAATTGAAGTTGCGCTGCTCCCAGTCGAACGGGAATCGTCTGGTCATATCAACACTGGCCTATCACCCGCCGCGGGATACATCCAGCCTTGGCGCGTGTAACACGCACGCTTCCTCATGAAACCGGTGATGCAATGATGAGTTCCCTGACCACCGCGAGGCAGTGCCTGGATCCCGGCAATCCAGGTTGCTTGCAGCAGCATGACCGGTCACGTCGCCTTTCAGGACCTGATTGCCGAACGCGCGTTCTCCCACCACGCTCCGCCTGTTCCGGCGCCTTGGCTTCCCCACAAGGAAGAACGAACTCCCCGCCTGCAATGCCCAAAAAAACAAGCCTCGACAACCAAGCGAACCGCCTCATCGACAGGATCACGCGACATCTTGGCGAAGCCCGGCAGCTGGACCCTGCAACGTCCGCACTGCTTGAGGATTTGGCCGCCCACCTGCAGCAGGCTGTGCATCCGGAACCACCGCAGGGCGACTGTCCGCCATTGCGCGTGAGAACCATGCGTGAACTGCAACCGGTGCTGACCGCACTCAGGGAACGATGCATCACGGAAGCAGCTACCGCTGCATTGGGAGCGGCTGCCGGCCCCTGGCTGAGTGCCGCCGAGACCCAAGCCGGCACCAGCCGTCTGGATGTCTCCAAGGAAAGCCGTGCGCAACTTCTACGGATGCGTGCGGCATTGAGCAACGCCAAAGGTATTCATCGACGGTGCCATAGCCGTTGACGAGTCCACGCGCATCTCCCGTCTTTCAGGAAAAGCCCGCGCGTGAAATCCCCCGACCAACGTCGAAGCCAGTTCCCAGATCAGAGGACCATCCACATGACTGACCATTCCCTGAAAAACAAAGTCGCGGTTATCGCAGGCGGCGGCAAGAACCTCGGTGCCCTGGTCGCCCACCAGTTTGTCGATGCAGGGGCCCGCGGGATCGCCATCCACTACAACAGCGACTCCTCGAGAACGGATGCGGAGAGAACGGCCGGCGAACTGAAAGCCAAGGGGGCGGACGCCATCCTGTTCCAGGGTGATCTGGCGGTCGTCGCCAACAATGTGCAGCTGTTCGACCAGGCCAAGGCCCATTTTGGCCAGGTCGACATCGCGGTCAACACCGCAGGCGTGGTGATCAAGAAACCTATCGCCGAGATCACCGAGGCCGACTACGACAAGAGCTTTGACGCCAACGCCAAAGCCGCGTTCTTCTTCATCCAGCAGGCTGGCCGGGTACTGGCCGATGGCGGCAACATCGTCACCATCGTCAGCTCGCTGCTGGCCGCCTACACACCGTTCTATGCAATCTATCCCGGCAGCAAGGCAGCGGTTGAACACTACACGCGCGCGGCCTCCAAAGAGTTCGGCGACAGGGGAATCTCGGTCAATGCCATTGGTCCAGGGCCGATGGATACCCCCTTCTTCTACGGCCAGGAGAAGCCCGATGCAGTGGCCTATCACAAGTCCGCGGCTGCACTGAGCAAGTACAGCAAGACCGGGCTTACCGATATCGAGGACATCGCCCCCATCGTCAGGTTCCTGGTGACGGATGGTTGGTGGATCACCGGGCAGACGATCTTCGCCAACGGCGGCTACACGACGCGGTAAGCCTTCAGCGAAGAAGGCGGTTGCGGAGGTGGAAGCGCGGGACGCTGCAGCACCGCTTCCGCTCCGCGACCGACGTAATACCGGATGGCTGGCCAGGACGGGCCCAGTACGGACACGATCACCAGTGTCACGCTCATGGCCAATAGATTCCAATCAATCCTGGATGCACAGCAACAGCATTTCCTTGCCGACGCGACCAAGCCGCGGGGCTGGCGCATCGACCAGCTTGAGCGCATGGAGCGCATGCTGCGCGACAACCAGGATGCGTTCTGCGCCGCGCTCTACGAAGACTTTCGCAAGCCCTCGTTCGAGCAGCTGTTCGAGATCACCGTTCCGCTTGGCAACATCAACTACTACCGGGAAAACCTCACGGAGCTGATGGCGCCACGCAGGGTCGCGATCCCGGCGGGGTTGGAAGCCACCGGAAACAGCGGCCTGATCCTGAAGGAGCCCTACGGGCCAACCCTGGTGATCGGCCCATTCAATGCCCCCATCCTGCTGCTGCTCGATCCGGCCATTGCCGCCTTGGCCGCCGGCAACCCCGTCGTGTTGAAGCCCGCCAACACCACGCCAGCCACCGCCGCGCTGTTCCAGCGACTGATACCGGAATACTTTGAAGCAGAAAACGTCGCCATCGTCACCGGCGGGCGCGAGGAAATCGCGGCCCTGCTCGAACTTCCCTTCGACTTCATCTTCTTCACTGGTAGCTCGACCGTCGGCAAGGTCGTGATGCGCGCGGCGGCCGAGAACCTGACGCCGGTGATCCTGGAACTGGGCGGACAGAACCCGACCATCGTCGACGAGACCGCCAATCTCGACATTGCCGCCGACCGGATCGCCTGGGGACACAACGCGATATCCGGCCAATGGTGCATCGCGCCGGGGTATGTCCATGTGCACGAAAGCGTGGCCGATGCGTTCATCGAGAAGCTGAAGGCAGCCACCGTCAGGATGTACGGCGACGATCCGCGACAAAGCCCCGATTTCGCCCGCATGATCAGCGAACACGAAGCGCAACGGGTGGCGTCCTACATCCTGCCCGACAAGGTGGTACACGGCGGGCGGTTCGACATTCCGGAGCGCTATGTGGAGCCGACAATCCTGTACCCGTCGAGCTGGGACGACCCGGCACTGCAGCAGGAAGTCTTCGGCCCGGTCCTGCCGGTCCTGCCCTACACCGACCTGAAACAGGTCATCGCCACCATCAAGCGCAAACCCAAGCCACTGGCCGCCTATATCTTCAGCAAGAACCAGGCGCATATCGACCATGTACTTGGCAGCCTCGCGTTCGGGGGCGGCTGTGTGAACCAGACCAACCTGCACTGCTGGATCGACAGCCTGCCTTTCGGCGGAGTCGGCTACAGCGGCATGGGCAAGTATTACGGCAAGGCCGGGTTCGATGCATTGAGCAACACCAAGGCCATGCTGATCGGGAATCCCGACCTCGAACTGGATGTGTTTCCACCGTACGGCGGCAAGGACGTCGCAGGAAGCCTGAGCGTATTCTCCTCAGAGCAGACGCACCGCCACGCGGGGCCAAGCCCGGCCACGCCCGAACCCGGTTACAGGGAGAAGTGAGCATGCATGTCGTTCTGGTAATCGTTGGTGGGCTGGTTCTTCTTGGCCTGTTCCTCCTGTTTGGCTGGCTGTGGGCCGCCACCACCGCCGGCATGGCATTGGCAGCCAAGGCGTTCATTCCGGTCTGGCTGATGGTTGCAGCAATCAACATGTGGGTGGGCGTTGCCCATGCCGGGTACAGCTTCCGCGAAGAGTTGCCGATCCTGGTGCTGGTCTTCGCCGTACCCGCGATCATCGCCTGCGTCGTGGCATGGCGGCTTTCACTGTCATGAAGCCTGCGACGACCGACGTGCCTGACGCACAATTCCCCAGCCATCCGCTGCTGCGTCGTCGCGACGGGCACCACGCGCGCGTGACCTACGAAGAGCTGTTCTTCGACCTGGTCTATGTGTTCGCGGTGACGCAGCTCAGCCATGAGCTGCTGCACAACCTCACCGTTGCCGGCGTGGTCGAAACGCTGATCCTGTGGTTCGCTGTGTGGCTGGGCTGGCAGTACACCTGCTGGGTCACCAACTGGTTCGACCCGGAGACGCCGCGCATCCGCGGCTTGATGTTCGTGACCATGCTGCTTGGGCTGGTGATGGCCGCGAGCATTCCCATGGCGTTCGCTGACAGAGGCCTGGTATTCGCCGCCGCCTATGTGGCAATGCAGGTGGGTCGAACCGCCTTCATTGCACTGCAGTTGCCGGCCGGCCATCCGCTGGCGCCCAATTACCGGCGCATGCTGGGCTGGCTGCTGATCTCGGCAGTGTTCTGGTTGTCCGGGGCGATGGTGCAGCATGAGGCACGCGCACTGCTATGGCTGCTCGCCGTGCTGTGCGAATACGTATCGCCGATGTTCGGCTTTGCTTTGCCTGGCATGGGCCGCTCGCACACGCGGGATTGGACCATCGAAGGCGGCCATCTGGCCGAGCGCTGCCAGCTGTTCGTGATCGTGGCGCTTGGCGAAACCCTGCTTGCCAGCGGCGCCACGCTTGCCGGCGCCAACGAATGGGATGTCCCGGTCGTGCTCGCATTGCTGGCCACGTTCCTCGGTACCTTGGCCATGTGGTGGCTGTACTTCGGCACATCGAGCAAGGATGCGACCAACGCGATTTCGCACTCGGAAGACCCCGGCCGCATCGGCGCGTACTTCCACTACGTCCACGCCCTTCTCATCGCAGGTGTCATCGCCTCGGCGGTCGGCAACGATCTGGTGCTGGCACATCCGCATGCCCATCCGGCCACCGCACAGATCGCAATCCTGCTGGCCGGGCCCGCGATCTATCTGCTCGGCAGTGCCGCCTACAAGCGAATTGTCTATGGCGCCATACCGATGTCTCACCTGGTTGGCGCACTGCTGTTGCTGGCGCTGGTGCCGGTTGGCCTGGTTGCAGACATGCTGCTGATGGGCTGGCTGACCACGGCGGTCGTACTGATCGTCAGTTTCTGGGAAGCACGCGTACTTCTTGGACGCCGCAACGGCGATGCGGCGTGAAAGATCCGGCCAGTAGCCGATATGGAACACCTGAACCAAACCGTTCAGTGATCATAGGCTCGACTGGAAGCAATTGTCGGGCCCTGCTCGAGCCCTTGGACAGAGCATCGCCAACAGCTTGAAAGCTTCAAAGCAGGCACCAAGCCAACATGTACGCCGGCCCGGCCAGTTCATATCGTGCTGTTCCGTCGATGCAGCTGAGCTGTGCAATGGCCCGTCTGGCCAACGCGGGAACTTCCGATCGATTTGACCTCAGCAGTGCCTCAATCTCGTCCCATCTCCTGCTACGACCGCCATGCCCTGGATGTGAGTCCACACCAACCTCAGCAGCCTCGTAGAGCGCATTCCATTCCACAAAAATGCGCCACTGCTCAACCTCGAGCGCTACCAGCTTCTCGTCTATTGGCCACACCAGAAACGTCTCGAGGTACCTGCCCTCTGCCTCGTCGAAAATGGACTTGAAACGATGGGGAATGCCGTCGACGTCCGCTATGCCTGCACGCGGCCCGTCGTACCACTCATTCTCCACATGGACTCGTTCCGGTGGCCCGTACTTCAGCACGGCTGGTGCCTCCATCTGTGTGACCCTACCCGATGCCCGGTTTCAGGCAAGCTATGCACCTTGTGCGATGCACACTGTAGGGCGGCTTGCGTCTTTGCAAAAGGCGCGATCCCGGTAAGGTCGGGCATGCAAACAACGGCAGCCGTTCGTAGTGTCCGGGCTAACCCGGGTTCCACGCAGCATCAGCCGCAAATGAAACACCAGTGATCACCGCACGACAAAAGACGCAGTCAGCGGTATTTCAACGCCACGAAGCCGATCTTTCACCGTCACTGAAACGGACCACTCGCCACGCTGGTCCGTGGGTTCGGCCACGTACTTCAACGCTGCGGTCGACAGGTAGACGTTCCTGGGGTCACCCTGCAGCTTCACTGCGAAGCACGGCAGGTCGCGTTCCCTGGCCGAATAAGACCCATCCGGGCGAAGAATGACGAAATCGCATGCAACGTCGGTCATTCCGGACGCGGAGTCGACTTTCGGATTTGACAGGAACGTGAGGATGAAGAGCTCGCCATCGGCGCCAACCTCATCCGCTTCGGAAAAGCGCGGAATGGTCTCGGGTGGTGTATCCCACTTCTGCCGCCAATCCTGGTCCGGGGTAATCACCAAGGTGGCGCTGAAGCCCTCACGGGACTTTGCCGAGTCCGTCTCGGGAACCGGCTTTCCCTTCATGTCCACCCATCCACTCTGCGCGACAGATGGCAGGGGCAAGAGAAGCAGGCCGACGAGCCACAGGCTGCGGATTTTCATGATCGGTCAACTCCTGGGCTGGCCCGGTCGCCGCAGCGAATGCAGCGGCCTTGGCCATGCGGGTCATGTGGATATGTCCGTGCTGCCCAACGCGGAAGTCTCAATGTGCCCCAGCCATCTCAGGGTACCGAGCGCATCGCCGAGGAAAGCACATGCCAACCTGAGGCATCGTGGCGCAACACGGCCTCGTACTGCGATGAGCACGCCTTGCCACACCAGTATCCAAAGGCTACGTCGTAGTCGCCATCGGGGCGCTTTGCAGGCGTATCCAAGCTCAACCGCATCGCAGTACCTACGCGTGTGTCGTCCGATGGAGGCTGCCAGGCTGAGCCTGGCAAGAGCAGGAAGCCGGTATGTTCGAGCGCCAGGATCGATTCCGGCGACAGATCGATCATGCCCTTCCCTGCATGGTCGCGGATGGACACATACAGCGGCATGCGGCTGCTTGCCAGATGTGCGTCGACATCCGCCTGCTGGCGCAGGACCGCCTTCATTACCCCTTGCAGATCAGTGAGCGCCAGCGGTGCCACCTCGGCACTGCCTTGCGTGCTTGCCTGCGTCGCATTCAACGGCGGCTCCGCTGCCTGTGCGCCGCCATTCCACGTTGCAGATGACAAAAGAACCGCCAACGATCCCGCAATGATCGACTTCCGTATCATGTTCGTCCCAGCCTGGTACAGGCGAGGATTATTCTGCGCATGGGAGAAGCTTGTCCACCCTTATCCCGCCCGCAGTGCTGGCTACGCTGGATGCGTTTCCAGGCCCCGCGCCCGGGGAAACGGCGTGCAACAGAAGCAGGCCAGTGCAATCGGTGCCACTGTGACCGGTAGCTGATACCGCTGTCCGCCTGGCAATGATTCAAGACGTTCCCTGCTGATCGCCCTCCCTGCCCACCGGCAGCCTCGGCATGCACGCGCGGCGAGAACGTCAACAAGCCACCGCGTTGGGGGATGGGAGGTCAAAGGCACTGCTGAGCCTGGAGAAGGCATCAAGCTGACTGATGCATGCCAGCCGCACTTCGCTTTGATCGGCAACCGGTGCGATGCCGGTCTGGTGCTGCTTCAACGGACCGTTCTTCTTCGCCACAAGGCAAACACGCCGACCAGCAACGGCAGGATCGACAGCAGGAAGAAGAAGAGGTCCCAGCCTCCTTCAACCACCAGCATGCCGATCAGGCCAACCATGCTCAGGATCGCCAGCACCGTGGTCACGATGATCGTGCGCTTGCCGGTCATGGCGCCACCTCCTTCAAATCGCCGCGTGCCTTTACCTTCCGCTTGCGCCTACGGTCCCACCACAGCCATGCACCGTTGAGGGTGATGAACAAGGTCAACCAGGTGCAGGCGGTCCACAGTATCTTCAGCGGCATGCCACCGTAGTCACCGAAATGCAGTGGCTCGGACAAGGTGATGGCCTTGAGGTACCAGGGAAGCTCGGCGGTCCCCGCTACCTCGCCATTGGCAGCATCCACCAGCACTACCCTTACCAAGCGCTCGTCCAGGCCGCTGCCGGCCACCAATACGGTGTAATGGCGCGGCGTGGAAAAGTCCGTGGCCGGCCACAGTATCGAACTGACCTGCCAGCCTGTTGGTGCTGCGGTCAACGCCGATGCAAGCGCCTGGTCGGCATCGATGGGCGGATGGCGTGGATCGACGGGCGCGCCCGTGTGCATGCTCTGCACACGTGCAAGCTGCTGTTGCGACCACAGCCCGGTCGCCAGGGTACCGAAGCCAAGCAGGAAGCCGGTCAGGCTGACGGCGAATGCCCAGCCCAGCACGATCGCACCGATGGTGTTGTGCAGGTCCAGTTGACGCAGCCTCGGCCCCTTGCCCCGCCGCAGCAGGCCGAACGCCACCTTCTTGGCATGCGGCCAATACACCACCAACCCGGACAGCAACGACACCAGCACCAGCAACGCGAAGAAGGCGCCGAGCAGTTCGCCGAACGGCCCGAGGAACCACTGTGCATGCAGCTCCAGCAGGAAGCCGGTCAAGGTTGTTCCATCCCCTGCGCTGGCATCCATGCGTTCAGCGGTTGCCAGATCGGTGAACTGCAGCTTCGCCCGCTCGAAACCGCTGTCACCGTGCGGGACCGTGTTGAGCAGCAGCAAACCCGGGTGGTGATCCGCATCCAGGCCTAGGTAGATGACCTTCTCGTCCGGGCTGGCAGCCAGCACCGCATCCACCGATTCGGCCAAGGGCCGCTGCGAAGCGGACAATCCCGGCGCGGCAGGCATCACCCCCATCGCCGCGTCGATCTCCTCGTGGAAGATCAGCACCGTGCCGGTCAGGCACAGCACGAGGAAGGGAAGCGTTGCCAGCAGGCTGCACCAACGGTGCAGCCACAGGTTCAGACGGTAGGTGCGGGAAGTGCCAGTCACGTATGTAGGGCTCGTTGCTGCAGGAGGTCGCTGCACACGCCGCCATCCGGCACCTCTGCCGGATGGCGGCGCACGGTCAGAACGTATAGCGGACGTTGATGGTGGCGTTGCGCGGCGCCTGCCAGAACAACTGCATGCCGTCATCGGTCGGTGCGAAGTAGGACTTGTTCAATGCATTGCCGATGTTGAGCTGTGCCGACCATTGCGGGGTGAACTGATAGCGCGCCATCAAATCCACCACGGCATAGGAAGACTGTTCCAATGCCGGAATGCCCAGCGCCTGCGCTGCCGGTTGCCAGGCGAACGTGCGGCTCTGCCAGCGCACGCCGCCGCCCACGGTCAGCCCCTGCAATGCGCCCTGCAACTGGTAGCTGGTGAACAGGTTGAACTGCTTCCGCGGGATCACCGTGTTCACGTCGCTGCCATTGGCCTGTTCGGCCTTGAAGCGGCTGTAGCCGGCGCTGAGCTGCCAGCCCTCGAGGATCTCGCCCACCACTTCGGCTTCAAAGCCCTTGCTGACCGTGCCATCGATGCCGGTGTAGCTGGAACGCATCGGACCGCCCGGGTTGGACGGATCTTCCGGCACCTGCCCGGCATACGTGGCGACGTTTTCCTGCTGCATGCGGTATAGCGCCAGCGTGGCGCTGAGGCGACCGTCCAGGAAAGCACTCTTCAAACCGACTTCGTAGGTATTGCCTTCGATCGGCGACAGCAGGCGGTTGCCGGCATCACGGTAGTTCTGCGGCTGGAAGACGCTGGTGTAGCTCGCATACGCGGAAATCTGGCGATTGATGTCGTACACCAGGCCGGCGTAGGGCACCACTTCGTTGTCCAGCGAATAGCTGTTGGCCGGCGTCTTCAGGTCGACCACTTCGTAGTCGACCATGCGTGCGCCGAGGATCAGCTTCAGCGGATCGGCCAGCGAGAAGCGGCCCACCGCGTACACCGCGTTCTGGGTGACCTCGCGCTTGTTGTAGTTCTGGCGGGCGATGAAGCTCGGCAACGGCGCGCTGCCGTTGTAGTCGTAGACATTCGGCGTGGTGGCGATGGTGACCGTACCCGGGGCACCGTCGGCCACTACCCGCTCCTTCCAGTGGTCGTAGCCCACCAGCACTTCGTGATGACGACCGAACAGGTCGAAGCTGCCATCAACGCGTGCACTGGCGGCATCCTTGTCGCTATCCACCCAATAGACACCGGCATAGCCTGGCACCGGGAACTTGTAGACGAAGCCCGGCATCAGCTCCATCGCCATCACCGATTTGCCGTTGCTCGGGTCGATCGGGTACGGATAGAACAGCGCCAGCCGGGACTCGGACTCACGCTGGCCACGGCTGACCCGCACGCTGGCCTTCCAGTCGGCGTTGAAGCGGTGCTCGGCGTCGATGAACCAGTTGCGGTAGCTGCTGTCCCAGTACGACCAGTCCGGCGAGGTGTTGAGGCCGCGGTGCAGGCCACGGATGCGCTCGACCTTGTCGTCGGCACCCAGCGCCCAGGCCGGGGCGCCGCCCCAGCTCGGGCTGTCGGTATGGTTGTCCTGCTGGCTGATGCCCGCCGCGATCAGGGTGTTTTCGCCGATATCCTGTTCGAGCGTGGCGTACACCACGTGGTTGCGGTTGCGCAGGCGATCGATGTGGCTGTCGCCTTCGTCGTAGTCGGCGGCCACGCGCATGCGGGTGGAGCCGCTGGGCGACAGTGCGCCGCCAAGGTCGACGGTCACGCCACGCTTGTCCCAGCGGCCGTACTCGACGGCGGCACTGCCGGTGAATTCGCGGCTGTCGGCCTTCTTGCGGATCAGATTGATGACCGCCGAGGGGCTGCCAGTACCGACCATCAGGCCGTCCGAGCCTCGCAGCACTTCGGCGCGGTCGTAGATGGCGGTATTGCTGAGGATTTCGCCGGCGCTCCACTGCTCGTCGATGGTGGTGGGTACGCCATCGATCAGGTAGCTCTCGATCTTGGAACCACGCGAGAACATGCTGCCGCGGTTGCTTTCGTAGCGGCTGATCGACAGGCCGGTGGTGTGCTCGACGATGTCGGCCAGGTTCTCGATCCTGCGGTCTTCCATCATCGCCGAAGTGATCACGCTGACCGACTGCGGGGTTTCGCGCAGGTCCAGGTTCAAGCCAGTGGCGGTGCTGTTGCGGGCCAGGTAGGTGCCGTTGACCTGCAGCGCTGCCAGCGTCGATGTCTGCGGCGAAGCGGTGGCTGCCGGTGCGGCGGTGCTGCCAGCAGACGCGGCTGCACGCCGCTGCAGGGTGACGCGGTCGCCGTCGATACGCCAGTCCAGTTCACTGCCTTCCAGCAGCACATCCAAGGCCTGCGGCACGCTGTAGCTGCCATTCAAGCCAGGGCTGCGCTTACCGGCAGTCAGCTCGCCGGCAGCGGACAGGAAGATGCCCGCCTCGCCCGCGAAGCGGTTCAGCGTGCTGGTCAGTGGCCCGGCCGGGATGGTGTACGACCTGGCCTGCTGCAGCTTGGTCGACGCCTGCTGCGCGCTTGCCTGCTGTGGAGCGAGGGTGGCGACGGCAAGGCCAAGGCAGACCGCCAGCGTCAGCTGTCGGCGGATCGGCGCCAGGGAGTGATGGAGGCGATGCATGGATTTCTCTCGAACGTGGGGACAGGAAATAGCGATGCTTTCCCTGTTGATCGGACGAGGGCGGAAAAAAGGGAACCACGTTCTGCAAAAAAACCGCATCGGCCCCGACTCGCCCCGGCATGAGCACGCCGCCGCAGCCGGTATCAGTGCCGCGGTTCCAGCGTCGTCCACCACGGCAAGCTGCGGCTTACCCGTACCGGCAGGCTGCGTTCGAGCATGGCCAGGGCCGCATCCGGGTCACGCAGCGGGAACACGCCGGCTACTGGCAGCGCGGCGATCTCCGGCGCGACGCCAAGATGGCCGGGGCGGTAACGCGACAGCTCGGCAACCAGTTCGGCAAGCGGCATCTGGTCGGCCATCAGGATGCCGCGTATCCACGCATCGGTGCCCGGGTCGGCCAGCTGCGTCGGGCCGAACCCGGCTGCATCGACGCGCAGCTGTTGCCCGGCCTCGACCACGCTGACCAAACCCGCCGCCCTCACTTCCACCGCGCCTTCAAACACGGTCAACTGCAGCGCCTGCTGTTGCAAGCGCACGTTGAAGCGCGTGCCCAGCGCACGCAGTCGGGCCGCGGCGGTTTCGACCACGAAGCCACGCCGTGCGTCGGCAGCGGTCTGCACATGGATCTCGCCTTCGTGCAGCCGCAAGCGACGCAGCTCTGGGCTGTAGTCCACGTCCAGCGCACTGCCGGGGGCAAGCCAGACATGGCTGCCATCGGCCAGGCCGGTGTCACGGATTTCCCCGGTAGCGGTACGGTAGTCGGCGGTGCGCGCCGACCATTCGTGGCGGATGCGCGGATACTGCCAGCCGATGACGCCGAACGTGGCCAGCGATGCCAACCCAGACAACACCCGACGGCGGCTGCTGCTCACCCGACGCGCCGCCTTCAAACCAGCATCGGCTGCACCGCGCTGATGCTCGCCGCGCAGGGGCGCGAACTGGCGGCTGACGGCTTCCACCTGCGCCCAGGCGCGGGCGTGGCGGGGTTCCTGCAACCATTGCCGCCACCGCGCCTGCTGGTCGGCGTCGTCTTCGGCATCAAGCAGCGTGGCGTACCACAAGGCAGCCTGTTCCAGCGCGGCATGATCGGCAGCAGCAGAAGGCAATGGCATGCCTCAGCAACCGTTGCCGGCTTCAAGCAGCACGCAATGCAGCATCGCCCGGGCCATGTACTTCTTCACCATGCGCTCGGACACCTGCAGGCGTTCGGCTATCTCGCGGTAACGCAGGCCATGAAGTTGCGACAGCAGGAAGGCCGAAGCGACCTTTTCCGGCAACTTTTCCAGCATCGCGCTGACCCTGCACAGGGTTTCAATGACGATGACGCGCTCCTCGGCGGATGGTTCCACTGCCTCGGGATTCGCCGCCAACGCGTCCAGCCACGCCTGCTCGACCTCGCGTCGCCGCCACAGGTCGATGCACATGCCGTTGGCCATGGTGCGCAGGTATTGGCGGGCCTGCGGCGCGCTGGCCAGCGGCACCGGCCGCGTCAGCAGGCGCACGAAAGCATCCTGCGCGAGATCGGCGGCATCGGCGCTGTTGCCCAGCCGACGCCGAAGCCAGCCGCTCAGCCAGCCGTGGTGATCGGCATACAGGGTTTCAATCTGTCGATGTGCGGTGAACTCGATTGCAGCCACGGACCCCTGCCCGGCACACGGAACGCCTCTGTGACGAGGTCGCCCCACAAATGAGAATAGTTCGCATTATGGTCAAGCAGCCTCGCCGGCGCAAATCACCGGGCCGGATCAGCCGGGAACATTGGCCGGCTCACCGAACCAGCTTCATCCAGCCTCACGTCGGCATTGCGGGCCAACGCCTGTGCAGGTCCCCCCGCCCTGCCCGTGTTGCCACTGCCGGCATTCCGCTAGCGCTGCGTCAATCCGCGCAGCATCAGTTCCAGTGCAGCCGCGCATTTGCGCTGGCGGACATCGGCATCGGTCCCTTCCGCTATCCAGAACGCAGCCTCGGCCAGACTGCCGTAGATCAGCGATGCCAAGGCCTGCGCGTCCACCTCGGCAATCACGCCCTGGCGAACCAGATCCTCGATCAGCCGCTGCATCGAGTCCACGCAATGCCGTTGCGAATCCAGCGATGCCCCGCCAAGCACAGCGCGCGCATCGCGCAGGACGATGCGCTGGATCTCCGGTTCAAGCGCCATGTCCAGATAAGCCCGGCAGCGTTGCTGGAAGCCCAGCCAGGGATCGCTTGCGGCGGTGCTGATGGCCTGCAGCCGCGCATCGGTTTCTGCATCGATCTGCTCGACCACCGCTGCCAGCAGGCCCTTCTTGTCCCCGAAGTGGTGATACAGCGCGCCTCGGGTGAGCCCAGCCTGTGCAGTCAGCTCATCCATCGATGCATCTGCATAGCCGCTTTCGGCGAAAACGCGGCGGGCAGTGGCCAATAGCAAGGCGCGGGTTGCCTCCATTTCAACGCGTGTGCGGCGGACCACGGCAATCTCCTTCCATACGCTTCGTATGTTTATTTACATTCATGGCGTATGTATGTAGCCTTTTACATACACCTCGTATGTATTGTTGCGACCTGCCGACGCGTTGGCAAGCCGCCGCGCTCCGGAGACCCCAATGGCCAACGCTTATCGCGCCCTCTTCGCTGCACCCGGTACTTCCGGCTTCGCTCTGGCCGGCCTCTTGGCCCGGCTGCCACTGCCCATGACCGGCATCGGCATCATCACCTTGCTGGCGCAGTTGCGTGGCAGTTACGCATTGGCCGGCGCGGTTTCGGCCACCTTTGTGCTGGTCTATGCGCTGGCCTCACCGCAGATCTCGCGTTGGGTGGACCGCCACGGCCAGGCAACGGTCTTGCCGTTGGCTTCGGCCGCCAGCGTTGTCGGCGTGCTGCTGCTCCTCCTTGCCAGCTACTGGCAGGCGCCGGATTGGCTGCTGTTTCCCTGCGCCGCGCTGGCCGGGTGCATGCCCAGCATGTCGGCGATGGTCCGGGCCCGTTGGACGGCGCTCTACCGTGGGCAGCCGCAACTGCAGACAGCCTATTCGCTGGAAACGGTGTTCGATGAAATGAGTTTCATCGCCGGGCCACCGCTGTCGGTTGGCCTTTGCGTCGGCCTGTTCCCGCAGGCCGGCGTGCTGCTGGCCGCGCTGCTGCTGGCCGTGGGCACGGCTGCACTTGCAATGCAGCGGGCGACACAACCGCAGCTGGTCGCGCATGCCGCAGGCCAGCCCAATCGGTCGGTGATGGGGATAGCGGAGGTTCGACTGCTGGCGCTGCTGATGGTCGCAATGGGCATGATCGTTGGAACCATCGACATCACCAGCGTGGCCTTCGCCGAACTGCTCGGCCAACCCTTGGCAGCCAGCATCGTGCTGTCTACCTATGCCCTGGGCTCCTGCGCGGCGGGACTGGCTTTTGGTGCGCTGAAATTCGATGCACCGTTACATCGCCTGCTGCTATGGGGTGGCGCAGCAACGGCACTGACCACCCTGCCCTTGCTGCTGGTGGCCAGCCTGCCAGCGCTTGCGGCAATCGTGCTGCTGGCCGGCATGTTTTTCGCGCCAACGATGATCGTGGTGATGTCGCTGGTCGAGCGCGCCGTGCCGGACCAGCAACTCACCGAGGGCATGACCTGGTTGTTGGCCGGATTGAATATCGGCGTAGCGCTCGGCGCCGCAGCAACCGGGCAACTCGTGGATCTGGCCGGTGCCCAAGCAGGCTTCTCCATCAGCGTAGGTGCTGGTGCGGCGGTACTGCTGCTGTCGATCTGGGTTAGCCGACGCCTGAGGCCATGCCAGCAGCAGTCCACCTGCGTTTGTTGATGCCGCCAACACCTCACCTTCCGGAACAGACCATGCAAACCCAATCCCCCACGGCAACCGCCGCGGCCCATCCTTGGTTGGCCGTTGTGGCCGTCGCCCTGGCAACCTTTTCGGTGGTGACCACCGAGATGCTGCCGGTCGGCCTGCTTACACCCATCGCCAATGACCTTGGTACGTCCACCGGCAATGCCGGATTGCTGATCTCCGTGCCGGCCCTGCTGGCAGCACTGTTCGCGCCGTTGGTGGTGATTGCCGCAGGCGGCATCAACCGCCGCTACATCCTCTGCGCGCTGCTGGCCCTGCTTGCCGCGGCCAACGCCGCCTCGGCGTTGGCACCGACCATGCCGTGGATGCTGGCTGCGCGATTGCTGGTAGGCCTGTGCATGGGCGGGATCTGGGCAATCGCCGGTGGCCTGGCGATGCGATTGGTCTGCGCACAACGTGCTGGATTGGCCACCTCGATCATCTTCGGCGGCGTCGCCGCCGCCTCCGTGCTCGGGGTTCCGTTGAGCGCGTGGGTTGGGGAGGTGTTCGGTTGGCGCAAGGCATTCGTCGGTATGGCGCTGCTGAGCACGGCGGTGCTGTTGCTTCAACTTGCGGTGATTCCTTCGCTCCCCGTCTCTGCTTCGGTGCAGTTGCGCCACTTCGCCCAGCAGCTGCGCAATCGACGCGTGCAGCGTGGGTTGGTACTGACGCTGTTGCTGGTCGCCGGCCACTTCGCGGCTTTTACCTTTGTCCGGCCACTGCTTGAATTGGTATCTGGCGTGAGCGCCACATGGATCGGTGCGCTGCTGCTTGCCTATGGCATCGCCGGCATCGGCGGCAATTTCCTGGTGGGTGTCCTCGCTCCTCGCAACGTGTCCGCCACGGTAATGGCCATTGCCGCAGGCCTGCTGGCCACGGCTGTCCTGTTCCTCTGCATCGGCAACACCCCGATCATGGGTGGTGCACTGATGTTGCTCTGGGGCCTGGCCTACGGCGGGGTATCGGTTGGGCTGATGACCTGGATGATGCAGGCTGCGCCACGCGCCGTTGAGGTAAACAGCGCGCTGTATGTGGGGGTCTTCAATACCGGCATCGCACTTGGCGCCTGGGGAGGCGGGCGAGTACTGGACCAGCTTGGCCTCCGCGGAACGCTCTGGGCGACCTCGCTGCTCGCAGCCGTTGCGCTGCTGCTGTGCGCCATCAGCATTGATCGCCACGAACATCCAGAAGCCGATGACGGCGATTGAATGGGCAACCGCGCAGGCTGCTGCTTGTGGCCTGAGACGCAAGACCGGCCCACACTGCTGCTGGCGTTAACTGGCCTCGCGCATGACCTCCGCAACTTGACGAAGGATTGGTTTTCTCAATACTTCGCCAATGCTGAGCCAACACTTCCTGTTCTTCTTTGCGATGCTCGGCGCCTTCATTGGCACCGTCCTCGCATCGTTCCTGTGGTGGCGGGCCAAGGGTGAGCCCAGCCAGCGCTGGCTGGCGCTGCTGATCCTGGTCGTGGGCATGCGCACAGGCAAATCGGTTGCTTATTACTTCTGGCCGGACATTCCCCGGGTGTTCCTGCAACTGGGTTTGACCGCCTGCTTCATGATCGGGCCGTGCCTGTTCTTTCTACTGCGTTCGAGCCTGGCCGGCACTCCCGGTCCACGGTTGGCAGACCGCTGGCACCTCATCGCATTGCTGGCCATTGCCATCGGGGTAAACGTGTTCCTGCCCTACACCGGCCATCCCGAGCTGTGGCTGCATACCATCACCCCGGCCATCCAATATGTCTGGCTGGGCTACCTGCTGTTGGCCAGTGGACTGCTGTACCGGCACCGCGCCCAGCTCAAAGGCACACCTTCCGGCGCGTTGCTGCTGGGAGCGCTGCTCGGCGTGTGGCTGATCTGGGCCGCCTATTTCACCGCGGGCTACACCTCTTACATCGTCGGCGCGCTGTCCTTCACCTTCCTCCTGGCCGCGAGCGTGCTGGTCTACCTGCGCCTGCGTTCCGGCCAGGCGCCGATCGAGCCCTACCAAGACCGGCGGATTTCCGATGACGAAGCCGCACCCCAGCTGCAGGCGCTGGCCGACCTGATGGCCCGCGAGCGCCTCTACCTCGATCCGGGGCTGACCCTGCCTCGCCTCGCTCGCCGGCTCGGCATTCCGCAGACCCGGTTGTCGCAGCTGTTGAACGACAACAAGCAGACTTCCTTCAAGCAATACCTGGCACAACTGCGTGTCATCGAAGCGAAATCACTGCTGCTGCAACTGCCGCCAAAGCCGCTTGAGCGGGTCGCCGAGGAAGCTGGCTTCCAATCGATGTCCACCTTCCACGCCGCCTTCAAAAAGCTGGAAGGCCTGCCGCCGGGGGCGTTCCGCGCCGCTGCCGGAAACTCCTGAAATTGATTCCAGCACTCCGGAATTGCATAGCAAGACATTGATTTAAAAGGGGAGATATAGGCTGCAGGCTCACCCCAACGAGCCGGCGCCATGCCCTTACATCGACTCCTCAAACCACTGCTGATCCTGCTGCTGTGCGCATGGCAGGGCGGCATTTCCGACGCCGCCGCGAGCGCCGGGCCCGCCATGGGGCGGTCCTCGACTGACCCGTCGACGCAACAGGCCAGCAGCAACCACCTTGTCGCCAGCAGCGGCCTCGGCGACACCAACCGGGCCGGGCAACAACGCATCCTGTTCATCCTTGCCAGCAGCAAGGTGCACGGCAGCTCCAGCATCCCGGCCAGCATCAGCTTCGGCGAAGTGGTCCATGCCTGGGATACGTTCCAGGCAGCCGGCTATGCAGTGGACTTCGTCACCCCTGACGGCGGCGACGTGCCCATCCTCGACCCCTACGTGGGCAAGGAAGTGGAATCGCGCCTGCAGGACGAGCGCGTCATGCGCGGCCTGCGCAACACCGCCACACCGGCGCAGATCGACCCCGGCCTGTACCGCGCCGTCTATTACGTCGGCGGCAGCAACGCCATGTACGGCGTGGCGGAGAACCGCGCCCTGCAGGACATCGCCATGCATGTCTACGAACGCAATGGCGGGGTGGTCTCGGCCGTGTGCCATGGCACAGCCGGAATCGTGAACCTCAAACTCGCCGGTGGCCAAAGCCTGCTCGCTGGCAAGCGCATCACCGGCTACCCGGAAGAACACGAGGATCGCGACGCCGCCTACTTCAAGGAATTCCCCTTCCTGATCCGGCAGACCGTGCAAGCCCGTGGCGGCCTGTTCCATGCCGTGGACGGCTACGCGCCTTACATCGAAGTCGACGGCCGCGTGATGACGGGCCAGAACTATGCCTCCGCCGCGCCGTTGGCTGCAGCCGTGGTCGATGCGCTGCGCAAGCTTCCCAACCCGCAAACCAGCCAGGCCAGGAGGGATTGAGCGGCCAGAATCCCGTCCAACTCCACGCACATCAACAACCCACACTCCCCAGGAAACCCATGAACACATCAATCCGATCCACCGTTCTCGCCGCAGCACTGCTTCTGCTCCCCACCTCGCTGATGGCACAAAGCACCGAACATGCCGAAGTTGATCGCGCCATGCAGACCCTGCTGCGCGGCTTCGAAGCAGGCGACGCCAACCTGCTCAGCGGCGTACTGCGGAAAGACGGCGTGGTTATCGGCTATTCGTCCAATCGCGGCGCCGTCGTGATGGAGACCACGGAAGAATGGGCCAAAGGGTTTCCCGGCAAGCCAGCGCCGGATGAGGCGCAACGTCACCGCCAGTATCGGATCCTGGATGTCACCGACAGCGCGGCCGTAGTCAAGCTCACGCTCGACTATCCGACATGGGACGGCTCGGACTACCTGGCGTTGGCGAAGATCGACGGCAACTGGATGATCGTCAGCAAGTCGTGGAGCGGGAAGCGCAAGACACCGGCAAGCTGAGCAGCACGCTACTGCTCGCCTGAGTTGCATGGTGAAGCGCCCGGTGAAAACCGGGCGCTTCGTCCATGTGCTGCCGATGGATCCGGATACGTGAACCAGCGCGCGGGACGCCCCTTCCTGCGTCGCCCAACACCCCGCCCAGCGAGGCCGCCCCTGCCTGTGCGGACCGGCATGACTTCTGGCAGGGATATTAGGTGTTATACCTAACTATAGTATCAACACACCGCTCACCAGAGGCGGCATGGACCGGCGCACGCGCGCACCCTGCTCCATGAGCGCGCTGGGGCCAACAACATCAGCATCCAGGGGAACCGATGAGCACAGGAAAAATGAAGGTATGGCTGCTGGCAACGTTGCTGGCTGCCGCCAGCTTGGCCCAGGCCAGCGAAGTGATGGTGGATCGCGGCGCCTACAAGCTGAGCGCCGAGCAGTCGGCAACCGGACCGGTCACGGTGGTCTTCGAGTCGGGTTTCGGCCAGGGCAAGGACACCTGGAAGGACGTGATCGCTGCGCTCGGCCCCGACTACCGCAGCATCAGCTATTCCCGCGTGGGGCTTGGCAAGTCGGGCAGCGATGGCAAGCCCAAGGACATCGACGCCCACCTCGTTGACCTCGGTGCCGTGATCAGTGACCTCGCCGGCGGACAGAAGGTCGTGCTGGTCGGCCATTCGTATGGTGGACTGCTGGCCACCGAGTTCGCACGCCGCCATCCGCAACAACTGCAGGCGCTGGTCCTCGTCGACCCGGCCACGCTGGGCCAGCGACACGCGTTCAAGCAGGCCGATGCAGCACGCGTACTGGCCGATGATGCCACCCTGCTGGGCATGCTGCCGCCGCCCATGGCCGCCGACTACCGGACATTGATCACCCAGCTGGATGCGCCTGACGCGCAGACGCCAAGCACCATGCCGGATCTACCGGTAGCGCTGCTCACCGCCACGCAGGTCGCCGCCGAACCCTTCGTTCTCGAAGAAACAGCTGCCGGCAAAGCGCTGTGGAAGGCGCAGCACGCCGCATTGTTCAGCACCTTCAACCGTGGTTTCCACCGCTACTTCGTCACCGGCCACAACATCCACCGCGAGAACCCGGCAGCGGTTGCCGACGCGATCAGGGACATTGCAGGCAGGCGTTGAACCGCCGGCTCCGTGGGACTGCTGCCAGCACAACGCGAAGCCGGGCAACACCTCACCATCACTGTCACGCAGCGGGCACTGATCGCAGTGCCGTGCCGCCACCGCCTTGAATGATTGAACGGACGCGAGCGAAATGAAAAGAGTGGCTGCCTTGTTGATGCTTCTTCCGGCTTTGGCGCTTCCGCTAGTGGCGCTGGCGCAACCGCGATCGTCACAAGCAGTGCAGGCGGAAGTGCATGCAGAGAAGCTCGATGACTTCATCAACCATGTCGAGGACAACAACGGCGGCATTGGCAGCCTGTCCATCTTCAAGGGCGGCCGCGAGGTCTATGCCAGGCGCTTCGGGCAGCAGAATCTGCCTGGTGTTGCTCACGATGAGAACAGCAGATACCAGATCGCTTCCGTGACCAAGATGGTCACGGCGATCCTGGCCTTCAAGCTGATCGAAGATGGGCGCCTGCGCCTGGATGACAGGCTGTCCAGCTTTTTTCCGGACATGCCTTCCTCACATCGGATAAGCATCGGCAACCTGCTGGAGCACACCAGCGGCCTTGGCAACTTCGCTATCAGGGAAGGCCAGGTATGGGTAACTGATCCGCTAAGCCAGGATGAAATCCTGCGGGAGATACGAACGCAGGGCGTTGCATTCGAACCTGGCGAACGCGTTGCCTACTCCAACTCCGCCTACTTCCTGCTGCGGATGATCCTCGAGCAGGTGTACGGGCGCGACTACCACGACATCGTCGCGCAGGAGATCGCAGCCCCTCTTGGCCTTCGCAACTTCGCTTCCACGCGCTCCCATCCCGGCAACACCTTCAAGTCCTATGCATTCGCCGGGCAATGGCGGGAGATCAAGGAGATCGAGTACTCCAACGTGATCGGCGTTGGTGATATCGCTGCCACCACACACGACCTGGATGTACTGATCACCGCGCTGTTCGAGTACAGGCTGCTGCGCAGGGAGACCGTGGAGCAGATGCAGCCACGGCCGGCTGGCAGCGGCTGGGGACGCGGCCTGGCCGAGTTCACCTACGGCGAGAATCGCTTTCTAGGTCACGGTGGCGATGCTCTCGGCTCGCACTCACGCGTGATCTACAACCCAAGCGATGGCGTGGCGATCGCCTATTCGACCAACGGCGAACGCATCCCGACCAATGATTTTCTGCGAGCAGTCGTGGATCTTTGCTACGGCCGCGAGGAAACCGGGGTCAGAGTGGGGTTTCGTTCCGAAACCCCACTCTGACCCCGGTTTTGCCCCCCCCGGTTCCGCGTATATGGGTAGGGTTTTTTTGGGCCCGGCCCGCTCCACCGGGGGGTTCTTGGGGGAGTTTCGTACCGAACCCCCACTCTGACCCCGGTTTCCCGACCACGGTTTCCGCTTATCTGGCTACCTCCTCCACCGCCGCAAGGATCACATCCGCCACCTTCCGGGGTTGCGACAACTGCGGAACATGGCTTGCATCGAGCGTGGTTACCCGGGCACCGATCTTCTGCGCAAGGTCCTTCTGCAGGCCGGTATCAAGCATATGGTCCTGCTCGCTGATGACGTACCACGATGGTCGGCTCGTCCACGCCGCCGCAGAAGTCTTTGCAGCGAAGTTGGCGCTGTTGGTCGGGTTCTGGGTAGCAGCCAGCAGCTTGGCATCAGTCTGGCTCAGATCCTGTGCGAGGTGGTGCGCTACGCCTTCCAGGGTCAGCGTGAGATAACCGTCCTTGTCAGCATCGAGGTGACTGAAACCGGAAGGTGTCGGGTAACCCTCGGATAGATCGCTCACCGACTGTCCTTGCGATGGGGCGAAGGCAGCAACATAGACAAGTGCTTTCACGCGTTCATCCTCGCCCGCATCAGAAATGACCGCGCCGCCATAGGAGTGGCCAACCAGCACAACCGGGCCGGTCTGCGCCTGGATCGCCCGCTTGGTTTTGGCGACGTCATCCTCCAGCGAACTGAGCGGGTTCTGGACGGCAACCACGTTCAAGCCCTTGGCCTGCAGCAAGGGAATGACCCTGTCCCAGGCATGGCCGTCGGAAAAGGCCCCATGAACCAAAACGACCGTGGGCATCTCAGCCGACGGGAGAGATGCCGCACCGGCCGCTCCAGCGCTCAGGGCAGCGGCAAAAAGCGCGCTTTTCATAAGAAATTGCATGACAGAAGTTCCTGTTTGAGGGATCAAGGCGGCCGGATTCGGCCACGTGGGATCACTCTACATAGGCAACCAAATGAGATAAATTAACTTCCAATTCAATCACTAGAAACCACTGGATTCAAATGGACCGCCTCCATGCGATGCAGGTGTTCACCCGCGCCGTCGAACTGGGCTCGTTCTCGGCAGCGGCGGTTGAGCTGGATATCTCCCCCCAATTCGCCGGCAAACAGATCCAGGCGCTCGAAACCGGGCTGGGTATCAAGCTGCTGAACCGCACCACCCGGCGCCAGAGCCTGACCGAGAGTGGTCAGCTGTTCTACGAGCGGGCAAAGAACATTCTTGCGGAGATGGAAGCAGCCGAAGCGCTGATGGCGGAATCACGCGCAACACCACGCGGCAAGCTGCGCATCAGCGCACCCATCACCTTTGGCAGCCGTGCCTTGGCGCCGTTGCTGCCGCGTTACCTGCAGGAACACCCGGAAGTCACCATCGACCTGAGCCTGAGCAACCGCACGGTCGATCTGCTGGATGAGGGTTTTGATGTTGTCTTCCGTACCGGGCAGCTGCCAGACAGCGGCCTGCAGGCCCGTGTGCTTGCGCCGCTGCAACTGGTGCTGTGTGCTTCACCGGCCTACATCCAGCGCAGCCCGCCGCTGGCGCGACCTCAAGATTTGAAACAGCACGAATGCCTGGTTTTCTCGCACACCTCGATGCGTACGGAATGGCAGTTCGAAGGGGCGGAAGGTCGGGTATCCATTGCCATCCGTGGCAGGTTCAGTACCGACAGCGGTGAGGCACTCAGGGCCGCAGCAATTGCCGGGCACGGCATCCTGTTGCAGCCCAATGCCCTGGTCGCCGACGACCTGGCCGCAGGCCGCCTGCAGCCTCTGCTGCCGGACCATGTATCGCCTGCGCGTGAGCTGCATATGCTGTTTGCACCGGACCGGCGAATGACGCCGAAGCTGCGGAGCTTCCTGGACTTTGCGCAGGAAAACTTCGGCTGATTACGCCGGGAGCCTGCCCGCCAGCCGATGTCGTGTGCGGTGCAGCTGCACGATCTTGTCCCGCCAGCATTGCACCTGGAAAACGTGCCGAACGCAGGCCTGCCGACAACGCAGTTGATCCGTGTACAGCGCATCGTCCGTGAAGTGTGTTTTTTTCCACGACTCATTCCGCTACGACGGGTGCGTACACGGCGTCCCCGCCAAAACGCAGGCCATCAGCATAGCCGCTGGAACCAGTGAATCAGTCCCGGTTAGGCCTGTTAACCTTCGCAGTCATGGATGCCTCTCCTGCCCAACGTGCCGCCGCACTGATCACCCAGCCTGCCGCCAAGCGATGCCGGTCGGGTCGGCATGGCACCCGCATGCCCTTCTCCAATGTCTGATCCAGCCGACAACCCCACTGCCCTGCACTACCGGCTGGATGACCTGCACATCGATGTGGCACGCCAGCGCGTGCTACGCGATGACGGCCAGCTGCTGGACGTCTCCGGGCTCAGCTTCCGCCTGCTACATTACCTGCTGACTCAGGGCACCCGGGTGGTCGGCTTTGATGACTTGATCGCCAACATCTGGGCGCCAGCCATCGTCAACGAAGAGACCGTCACCCAGCGGGTAAGACTGTTGCGGCAGGCGCTGGGGGATGACGGCAGGCAAGCGCGTTACCTGCGTTCGGTGCGTGGCCAGGGCTACCAACTGTGCAGCGAACCCGTTGTCGAGGTGCCTGCGGCAGCACCCGCTCCGGCAGCGAACTCCACGCGCCGCTGGATCATCCCCACGGCTGCGTTGCTGCTGATCGTGGCCGGCGTTCTCTACTGGCAATGGCCGAGCCCGGATGCAACCGCCGCTTCACCACTGCTGCAGCGCGCGGACTACTACGCCGGCATCGGCCAGCGCGACAACAACGAACGTGCCATCGCGCTGTATCGGCAGCGCCTGCAGGAGGCTCCTGATGATGTGCAGGCACAACTCGGCCTTGCCCGTGCCCAGGCGGCGCGCACCTGCCTGTACAACGGCAGCGGCGAGGACGCCGAGCAGGCATTGCAGCTGGCGCAGGCAGTGATTGCACGCCATCCGACGTTGGCGGCTGCACATGCGGCACGCGGCTATGCACACGATTGCCGTGGCGAGGTCCGAGCGGCGTTGGCCGCTTATGAACATGCGGTGCAGTTGGACCCGGCCGCCGACGCCAGCCGCGCTTCGGCTGCCTACCTTTACGCGCGGCAGGGGCGCTTGAGCGATGCGCTGGCCGCAAACCTGGCCGTGCGCGCACCCGAGCGGGTGCGCTTCTGGGAATTGCAGGTTGCGTCCAATCTTGATCTGCTTGGCTACTCCGCAGCAGCGGAGGCCCGCTACCGGCGCAGTTTCCAACTGTATCCGGACAACGTGTTCTCCAACATCGCCTGGCCAACCTTCCTCTACGAGCACGGCCGCTCCGGCGAAGCACAGGCAGCGCTGGATGAGGCCTACGCCCGCCATACCGAACATGCCTCGCTGCACCTGCTATCGGCAGAACTGGCACTGCAGCGCGGTGATCTCACTACCGCGCACACTGCCGCGCAGCGTGCGCGGGCACTGCGGCCACAGGCCAGTTGGCCGACCACCTTCGCCTGGATCATCAGCGCCGAGCCCACGCCGACGTCAGCGCAGCTGTTGGCGCACTCCGCCGCGTTGCGGGCTGGCCTTGCACAAGGCGGCGATCCGTCCGATGGAATCGAGGCCGCCCTGCTGGCGGATCTCGCAGGCGAGCGCCAGGCCGCGCTGGAGGCACTGCAGACAGCGGTGAGCGCCGGTTACCGCAATGCCAGCTACCTGCAGGTATCACCCTTGTTTGCCGAGCTTCGCAAGGACCCCGGCTTCACCCCACTGCTGCAGACGGTAGCAGCGGCCGTGGCCGCCGACCGGACGCGGGTCCTCGCTTCCGGTCAGCTGCCAGCCGATGCGCAGGCGGTTACGGCAACGCGCTGAGGACGTAGTCCTGCAGCAACTTCTGGGTTTCCTGGTGCATGCCGCGCTGGTTGAAGCGGGTCCGCGTGACCACGACCACCAACTGCCTCTCCGGCACCACGAACACCGCGTTGCCACCATTGCCGGACATCGCCCAGGCATGCACGGGCTTGCCGCCTGCGCTGAACGGGAAGCGCCAGATCTGGTAGCCGTAATCGGCATCGAACGGGGTCTGCGCGTGCACCTCGGTCATCGCCCGGATCCAGGCGGCGGGCAGCACCTGTTGGCCCTTCCAGCGGCCGCCGTCGATGATCAGCTGACCGAGTTTGGCCAGATCGCGACTGCGGTACTCGGTGCCACCACCGCCCATGCCGACGCCCTCGGATGAGCGGTTCCAGACCGACGTCTCGATTCCCAACGGCCGCTCCAGTGCCTCGGTGGCGAAGCGCTGCAAGGGCATGCCGCTGGCCCGCTCGACAATGGCACCGAGCATGAAGGAATTGGCCGTGCAGTAGGCGAAGGCGCGCCCGTGCGGGCTGTCTGCCGGCCGCTTGGTCCATGGCGCATAGCCGCGCTCAGGCAGGTCAAGGGCGAAGCCGGTCCAGTCGGCGCTGACATACATGCGCTCCTCATGCCCGGCGGAGTACTCGTTGTTGTCGTCGCACTCCCACTGTGCGCTCATCGTCAGCAGGTCTTCGACCGTCATCGCGTTCTTGAACGCCCCCGGGTGGGCCGGCGACCGCTCCGGGAAGAAACCAAGGACCGGCGCGCTGACCCCGCTGATCAGGCCGCGGTCGATGGCAGCGCCAACCAGCATCGCGGTCACGCTCTTGGTCAGCGAACGGGTGTTGTGCAGGCGGCTGCGGTCGGCGCCGTTGAAGTAGGTCTCATGCACCAGCGCCCCTCGGTGCACCACCAACACGCTGGTGGTATCCGGCGCCTGGCCGCTGTTGATGGCGGCATCCAGGGCGGTGAACTTGCTGGCGTCCAGTCCGTGGCTGGTCGGGTCGGCGACGGGCCAGTCATCGCTGGCTGGCGGGGCTGCTGCGGCGTCCGCACCAAGCAACAACGCGGCGAACAAAGGAAGGCGGATCAACAGTGACATCGGGGTGCTCCATGTGTGGAGCGCCCAGCCGAACATTCCCTTGGATGAAACGCCTGATGCCTGGATGAAGATTCATGAAGTTGTTTGCAATCAGTGGCTTGGCGGAAAGGCAAAACCGGGGTCAAAACCGGGGTCAGAGTGGGGGTTAGGTGCCAAAACCCCCCACGGCCCCCGGTTTTTGCAGGGGTTGCTCTGGCTTACAGCTTGGCCCTGTCAGTAACAAACACCGGCAGCGGCACATCCAGCACGTCCGCGCTGAGCCCGCGTCCGGCCAGGAAACCGGCGATGTTGTCGGCGATGGCCGGATTGCCTACCCACATTTCGTTGTCATGGCTGGCGCTGCGCACCAGCAGCTCCCTGCCCTTTCTGAAGCCGGGCAGCAGCGCCTGGGCATTGGCATGCGGGGTGCGGCCGTCCAGCGTGCCGCTGATGAACAGCACCGGCACGTCGCTGCGCAGTGGCGCACGGAAGGCCTCACCCAGGTCCAGCATGCCCAGGCCATCAGCAACGTCCGGGAACGGGAAGTTCAAGGCGTCGCCGAGCAGGCTCTGGCGTGCCTGGGCGGCAGCCAATGCGCGCCGTTGCGGACTCTGCCCGGAGGCCACATCCATCGCCGTCGGCATGGCGCGCCAGCCGCCCAGGCCCTCGCGCACCATCAAGGCGATCGCACCGAGCAGGTCATAGTTGCCGGCCTCAGCCTCACGCAGTGCCAGCGGCAGCATGCGCTGGGTGGAGCGGCGACCAAGTGCTATCGCTATCGCCATCTGCGCATCGAACTCGCCGATGGTCACTTTCCTGCCCCCGTGCATCGGGCTGCTGCCCTGCCCCGGCTGCTCCCGCAACTTGGCCAAAACACGCTGCGCCGATCCCTGCAGATCCTCGAAGCCGTCCTTCCTGGCGATGACCGCCAGGTCAGCCAGCAATGCGTCGGCCGTCAGCGGCAGCTTGAGCGTATCGTCCGGACCTTCGCTGCCCATCAACACCACGCGCTCCAGGCTGTCCGGGTGACGGCGCACGGTCGCCAGCGCCAGGTGCGTGCCGTAGCTCATGCCCCACAGGCTCAGCTTCGGCAGCGCCATCGCCTTGCGCAGGTACTCGATATCGTCGGCACTCTCGGCGGTGGTATAGGCGCCCAGATCAACTCCTGCGTCCTTCCAGAAGGCAAGGCAGCTGACCAGTGACGCCTTCACCGCTACCAGCGCCGCGTCGCGCTGCAGCGGTTTGGCATCATCGAACTTGTGTTCGTGCGGGCATTCCGGGGGCATCTCGGAGAAGTCGGTGCCGCGTTGATCAAGCAGCAACACATCAGTCTCGCGGCGAACCCGGTCGAATACCGGCCAGCGCGGGCCCAGCGCGGTGCCGAAGCCCGACCCGCCCGGGCCACCGGCCAGATAGACCACCGGGGCATTGCGGCCATCGCCACCGGTCGCCGGCAAGCGCACGACACGCAGGCGGATACGCGGCCCGTTCGGCTCACTGTGGCGACGCGGGACTTCGAGGAAAGCCTCTTCGGTGGCGATGGTGCCGTTGTTCTTGGTCTGCATTGCATAGGGTGCAAACACCAGCGGCGCAACCGAGTCCTTGGCCAGCGCCGGCGAGGCGCAGGCCAGGGCCAGGCACAGCGCCAACAGGCGACCGCTACGTCCCAGCTTCCCCTTCCCGGTCACAAGCACTCCGCCAGCGTCGTGTTGATGCCCAGCGACAAGCGAGGCGTTTGAAGGAGCCGCCAACGACTGCAGGCAAGGACGGCAAGCACTGGAAACAGATAGAGAGTTGTTGGACATGGCCGGCTCCGACTAAGTGGGAAGGTGGGTGTTGCCGTGGCCCCGACAACCCGGAAAAACCTCCCGTTGCCTCGCCACGGAGCCAGCATCCCTCCCTCAACGGCGCTTGCGGGGCGCGCGTCCGCCGAACAGCTCCAACCCACCGCCCAGCGTCTCCGCGCAGCCGATACGATAGGCCCATGCCGATCCTACGAATCCTGAGCGTACTGGCCGTGCTGGTCTTCGCGGTCGCCGCGTGGCTGGCGGTGCTGCTGCGCGACGTCAACAGCGTGCATGTACTGAGCGGAGAAATGGCACCTGCCAGGGTGACCGCCGCTGGTGGTCTGCCGACCTCACCGCCAGCCGACATCCATTGGCAACCAATCGATCAACAAACGCTGGCCAGCTGGCGCGGCCCGTACTGGCTGCGCTGGCAATCGCCGGCGTCCACCAAGCCTGACGATGGCGGCCGCGCCCTGCGCCTGTCGCTGCGTGGCGCCAGCCAGCTCTACTGGAACGGCCAGCCGATGCAGGGCAATGGCGTCGTCGGCACCAGCGCCGCGCAGGAGCAGCCCGGCAAGGTCGACATCACCCGCGTACTGCCACCTTCCTCGCCCACGGGCACAGACGAACTGCTGGTACTCGCGTCCAGCCACCACCAGCAGTTCGGCCTGTACAGCGCCGATGCCCTGGTTGCGGTGGCACCGGCCGTGGTGCTGTTCCAGCGCATGATCCTGCCCTGGTTGATCGCAGCCCTCGCCACCGGCGCACTCGCAGCAGCCTGTCTGTACTTCCTTGCGCTGCAGCACGGCCGGCCGCAGATGCCGGGTGGGCGACTGTTGCTCGCGCTGTGCGCGGTCGGGATTGCACTGCCGGTGGTCGAAGGCTGGCGACCGTTGCTCGGCTATCTCTATCCATGGCACGGCCTGCGACTGTATGCGCTGCTGGCGTTGCACGTGGCAGCGGCCATGCTGCTGCCAGCCTACCTGGCGCGACGCTACGGCGTTGCCGTGCCCAAGGGCCTGGGCATCGCCTACGCGACCGCACTGGTGATGACGGCCGTGCTGCTACCCAGCTTCGACATCCGTTCGGCGGTGGCGCTACTGCTGAGTCTGCTGGCCTCGTCTGCGCTGCTGCTGCGGGCCAATGGTGAGCGCGAAGAACGCTGGCCGATCCTGGCCCTGCTGGTCGCCGGCGTACTGGCCTTGTTGTTTGCCCCCGGGGCCTTCCTCGATGGCCCCTACTTCCTGCTGCTCGCGGTGCTGGTGGGCTTCCTGCTGCTCTGCCATGCCGCACAGGTGCGGGCCCTGGACCTGCACAACGCACGCCTGCGCGAAGAGCGTGCAAGCTTGTCGCTGCAGTTGCTGCAGCGTGGCATCCAACCACATTGGCTGATGAACACGCTCACCTGCCTGCAGGAGCTGATCGAACAGGCTCCGGCAAAGGCCAGCCGTCTGGTCGAATCGCTGGCCGAGCAGTTCGATCGCCTGCGCGACAGCAGCAGCCGACAGAGCGTGCCGCTCAGCGAAGAACTGGCCCTGTGTCGCAACCATCTGGATATCGTCGGCCAGGCCCTTGACCAGCCGATGACGCTGGAGGTGGATGCCAACGACCTGCAGCTGTCGCTGCCGCCCGGTGTGCTGCATGCACAGGTCGAGAACGCCTTGACCCACGCCGGCGCGGTGGCCTGCGCACAGCGCCCATTCCGCCTGCGCGTGCAGCGCGACAAACAGCATTGGATCCTGGAACTGCGTAGCGCGCGCGGCTCCGCGCCGCATCGTGGCCAGGGCACCGGCACCCGTTATATCGAGGCCAGCCTGGCCGCCTCCCATCCCAATCGCTGGCACTACAGCCAAGGCGCCGATGGCGCCGACTGGTGCAGCCGTATCGAGCTCACATGCGCATATTGATCGTCGAAGATGAGCCGCTGCTCCGCCAGCGCCTGCTGCGGCTTTGTGCGGAAATAGCGGGCACGCGTGCGCGCTTCGATGCGGTCGCCGATCTGGATGCCGCCGGTGACCGGTTGCAGCGCAGCGTCTACGACGGTCTGCTGCTCGACCTCAACCTCGGCGGCGAAGATGGCTTTGACCTGCTGCGCAGCGCGGTCGCCGGCCGCTACCACTGCGTGGTCGTATCCGCCCACCGCGAGCGCGCCCTGCAGGCGTTTGAGCACGGCGTGCTGGATTTTGTGCCCAAGCCGTTCTCGCGTGAGCGCCTGGGCCAGGCACTGGAACGCCTGCTGGATGTAGGCCGCTACAGTTCCGGCCGCGCACGCTACCTCGGCATCTGGCGCGCGCAGGGCACCGCCCTGATCGAACTGGCCGACGTGCAGTGGATCCGTGCCGACGGCGACTACAGCGAGCTGCGCATGCGTGATGGCCGCAGTGAGCTGCACGACAAATCCCTGGCCGGACTGAGCGCGGTGCTGCCACCCGATTTCATCCGCTGCCACCGTTCCTACCTGGTCAACCTTCGCCATGTCAGCACCTTGCATTCGGGTAGCGGCAGTCGGTACTGGTTGGTACTCAATGGCGGCGGGGAGCTGCCGGTCGGGCGTGCCCATGTGGCCGGCCTGCGGCAGGCACTCGCGCTTGAATGAACCAGCCGACGACATGAAAGCGAGCAGACGCCGTAGCCCGGGTAAGCGCAGCGCACCCGGGAGCTTGCAGAGCGGTGCGAAGTCGCGTGCCCATACAAGCACATCAACGCCATATCTGACTCAACGATTCCCCGGGTGCGCTGCGCTTACCCGGGCTACGTGGTTACGCTGAAGATCTCAGACGGTTCGTCTGCCGATGGAATCTGCGGCGGCTGCTCAAGGGCTCTGGGGCATTGAACGCGCCTTGCTCAACGCGTCCTCAAAACTCTCCTTGTGCTCGTCCACCAGTCGGGCGAGCAGGCCAGGGTCCACAAATGCATCCTCATCGCCATCGGCGCGTTGCGCCTGCCGCTCAAGGATGCCGGTGGTATCGGGATGGCCGCTCAGGACGATGTCCGCCTGCATCGCGCCAAGCTTTGCAAACGTAGCGCGGAAATCCTCGGCGATCGTCGGGTAACTGCGATTCCCAACCAGCGTATTGCCGGCGACGGTAATGCTGCACAGGAACAACACCTCACGCGACGTGCCACGGTCATTCACGGTCATGCTCCAGCTGGTGCAACCGGCGGTGTGCCCCGGCGTGAGATGCGCCGTCAGCTCGACGTCACCAAGCCGCAGCTTCTGCCCATCGCTGACGATCTCATCCAGCTTGATCGGATCGAAGGGCTGGATGCCGTAGTTGTTGTCGCCCTGGTTCCTGCCGTTCTCAAGCGCCCAGCGGTCGCCAGCGCTGGCGGCATAACGTGCACCGGTGTCGCGCTTGAGTGCTGCCATCGCGCCGACATGATCCGCATGGGCATGGCTGCTGAGCAACAGCCGCACATCATGCAGCGGCACACCCAGGCTTTCGATGTTGCGCTCGATCTGATCCGCATTGGCAGCAAGCGGAGCATCCAGCAGGATCGCCCCCTGCTCCGACACGATCAGGTATGCCGCCAGTCCCTCGCTGCCTACGTAATAGATGTTGTCGACGATATGAAATGGTTTGATCGGTGTCGTCCAGTCCGCAGGCGGTCCAGCCCACGCCGCCGCCGCCGCCGACACCGCTCCGGCAAACACCATCGCCGCCACCTGCAATCTCCTGCGAATTCCCTGCTTCTGCATCATCTCTGCACCTTGTCCAATACGTGCAGGAACTGTGCGCCGTAGAGGAGATTGCGACAAATGCGTAGAACTGGGCCGAGCCATGAGTTTTTCCTGGCCTTCGCCCATCCGCGGGCAGGCCGGTACGATACGTGCCAGGCACCTCGCCATCCGGCAATGAACGGCCGGCGTCCGCAGCACACCGTAATTGCAATTCTCCGGCCTGCAATTTTTACGGTGTTTTCATCGCGGCGTATCACCACCCCGCCGCGCCCAGCAGTATCTTCGCGTCCATCCGCCCCGAGAAGCCACAATGATCCGTCGATCCTTGTCCCTGCTGCTTCCGCCCCTGTTTGCGGCTGCAGCGCTGTCGGGCTGCGACGCTCCCGACAACGCAACCGCCGTTGTCGATAAGGCCCCGGCAGCAGATGCCAATGAACTCCCGTTGTTCGACACCTTCGGCGACCTGCACCGCGACATCGGCAGCAAGGTGCCATTGGCACAGCGCTACTTCGACCAGGGTCTGCGCCTTGCCTATGGCTTCAACCATGAAGCTGCCGGACGTGCATTCGCCCAAGCCGCGCGCTTGGACCCGGCATGTGCAATGTGCATCTGGGGCCAGGCCTTGGTGCTTGGGCCAAACATCAATCTGCCGATGGACCCCGCGGCCGCCAAGGAAGCCACCGCATTGGCGGCACGTGCCGCCACACTTGCCACTGGCGCGCGACCCGTCGACCAGGCGCTGATCCAGGCACTGCAGAAACGCTACAGCGATCCCGCACCAGAAGACCGCAAGCAACTGGACCATGACTACGCCGACGCGATGGCAGCGGTGGTGGCGCAGTTTCCTGAAGACGATGATGCCGCCACGCTGTACGCGGAGGCCTTGATGGATCTCTCGCCGTGGGCTTATTGGCAGGATGGCAAGCCCGCCGAGTTCACCCAGGCATTGGTCGGTGAGCTGGAGCGCGTGCTGGCGCGCAACCCGCGCCATATCGGCGCGATGCACTACTACATCCACGCCATGGAATCCTCGCCCGAGCCAAAGCGCGCCGAGCCCTACGCCGATGCGCTGGCTGCGCTGGCGCCGGGCTCCGGCCACCTGGTGCATATGCCCGCGCATATCTACATCCGTGTTGGCCGCTACCACGATGCAACCCTGACCAATCTGGCTGCGACCACCGCCGACAAGGACTTCCTCGCGGTCTGCCGTGGTAGCAATGGCGTGTATCCGCTGGGCTACGTGCCACACAACTGGCACTTCGCCACGATGACCACCGGACTGACCGGCTCGCGCACGCTGTCCATGCAGGCCGCCAGACAGACGGCCGATCGGGCGGACCGCGCGGTCATGGGCGAGGCGCCGATGCAGTTCATGCAGCAGTTCGTGGTGGCACCGCTGCTTACCCAGGTCCGCTTCGGTGATTGGGACGGCATCCTCGCCGACACCGGCACTGCAGCCGAACTCCCCTATCCTGCCGCGATCCGCCATTTCGCCCGCGGCATGGCCCATGCCCGCAAGGGCGCACTGGCAGAAGCAACACGCGACGCCGAAGCCCTGCATGCCATCACCGCCGATACGGCAATGGCGCAGGTCAGCTTCTTCGACATCAACCACGCAGACAGCGTGCTGCGTGTTGCCGATGCACTCCTGCGTGGCGAACTGCTACGCGCGCAGGGAAAACACAGCGAAGCGATTACCGCCTTGCGAGAGGCTGCAGCCGCCGAAGATGCCCTGGCCTACAACGAACCCGCCGACTGGCCGCTACCCGTGCGCCCCTACCTGGGCGCCGCGCTGCTGGAGACAGGTGATGCGAGATCCGCAGCCGAAGCCTTCAATCAGGACCTGAAGACCTATCCGGCCAATGGCTGGTCGTTGTTCGGGCTGGCACAGGCACAACAGGTGCTGGGCCAGGCCGATGCGGCAGCCGAAACCAAACGCCAGCACACAGCAGCCTGGCAATGGGCGGATGCGCCACTGGCAGCCGCGCGCTATTGAACCAGCAGCGCTGGCTGCGACCTGGCTGCATCCACATCCGGCTGCAGCTCGGCCATCGCTGCCAGCGCCGCCGTCTCGCGCTGCTGCCAATCGCCGCGCAGCTGGAAAAAAGGAATCCGCCGGCTGCCTAGCTCACGCAGATACCAGGCATGCTGCCAGCGCCGGAACGCCTCGTCGCGTCGGGTACCGTCCTGCACGAATGGAACATCAGGGTCACACAGCAATACCAGGTCATAGCGACGTCGCGACAATTCCAGCAAGCACGGATCGGCGCGACCAAACATCGCCTCGGCGTACAACAAGGTGGTCAACGGCGAGGTGTCGCAGAACAGCCAGCCGGTGGCGGCACCCAGCAGATCTTCCTCGCGCGCCACCTGGGTCTGGGCGATATGCAACAGATCCGACTCCTGCAACTGCCCATCCTGCGCCTCCCATAGCTCGCGGCCATACTCCGCCGCGTAGACGCTATCGCAGCGCGTGGCCAGTGTCTGGACCAGCGTTGATTTCCCGGTGGATTCACCGCCCAGCAACACCACCCGCCTGACAAAATCACGGTACACGAGCGGCGCCAGCTGCTGCCGCTGCGCATGCAGGTCCGCGCGCACTGCAGTGCCCGATACCGGCACGCTGCGCCGTGCCGGATCGACCTCAACGTGCGCCACCGCGCGGCCGCCATGCAGTTGCTGTTGCTGCGACAGCACTGCAGCGAAACCGGGCCCGTAGTCCTCGCTGGTGAATACCAGATCCACCTCGCTCTGGATCACCTCGCGCAGCAGCCAGGCCATGAACAGGCGATGCGCCTCGTCGCTGGCATCGTTATCCGGCAGGCATCGCTGCGGCAGCCCCAAGCGCTGACAATGTGCGGCCAGGCGCACGTCGTCGAGCACCCAGTGGTTGGCGTCGGGATACAGCGCACGCAGCCAGGCCTCGCGTCGCGCAGGCCCCATGCCGGGAAACTCGGGCTTGGTGTAACTGACCACGACCAGGCGCTCGCAAGCGGCCTGTGCATGATCCAGCAGCAACTGGTGGCCGCGATGCAGCGGGCAGAACTTGCCCACCACCAGGCCAACCCGCAGCATGCTCACGCAGCCGCGCCCTGCTCGCGCCACAGCCGGCGCCAATGCCGCCAGGCCAACCAGGCGTTGATCCAATACGCTGCATACAGCACGGACGTCAGGGTGAGCCCGCGCGAGGCGTACAGCGGCACCGCGATGGTGTTGACCAGCACCCACACCGGCCAGGTCTCGATGCGCCTGCGCATCAGCAGCAGCTGCGCCAGCACCGACAGGCACAGCACCGAGGAATCGGCGAACGGCGCGTAGGCGTCGGTGAAGCGATGCAGCACCAGTCCGTAAGCAGCACCGGCCAGCAACGCACCTACGCCCATCAGGACGAAGCTGCGTAACGGCGTGCGCTTGATCGGCAGTGCCGCATGGCTGGCGCTGGCGTGCCAGTTCCACCAGCCGAACATGCTGGCGACGACGAAGAACACCTGCAGCAGCACATCGGCATACAGCTGGGTATGCCAGAACAGCAGGCCGAACAGCGAGCAGCCAATGATGCCCGTCCACCAGGTATGTACGCTGTTGCGCGCCGCACACAGGATGGACGCGGTGGCGAAGGCGTTGGCCGCGATTTCCAGTGCGGTCATGCGCCCAGGCCTTCGTTGAGATCGGTGGTGTATTGCAGCACTTTGTCCTCCACGTGCATCAGCACGACCTGTACCGGCAGGTCGTCCAGGGTATGTTGCAGGGCCGCTTGCGCCTGCTGTGCGTAACCGGCCTCGACGGCTGGTAGATGCAGGTTGACGCTGCCGTCGCCCTGCTGGTGCACACGAAAGCGCGACAGCGGCAGCGCCGCCAAGGCGTGGGTCAGGTCGATGTTGTTGATCCAGCGGCCACTGCGGGTGCGGTAGCGTACCGGTCGCCTGCCCTGCAGGTCGACAATCATCGGCACATCACCACACATCGCCAGCGCGCCACGGTCGCCAGTGCGGTAGCGCAGCAGCGGCAGGCAGAAGTTGAAACCACCGGTCAAGGTGATCTCACCGACCTGTCCATCCGCAACGGCACGACCGGCATCGTCCAGCACCTCCACATACATGCCCGGCTGCAGCAGCACGTGGCCACCGGCGGCGGCATCATGCACCGCCAGCGGACCGGCTTCGTTCATCGAGTAAATGTCCAGTACGGGGCAGTCGAATCGTTGCTGCAAGGCCTGCCGCAGGCCCGGCGACAAGGCCATCGACACCGACAGCAGCGCGCGTGGCCGGTGGCTGACCCCCAGTTCCAGCAAGGTGGCGAAGGAGATTGGGTCACCGGCAATCACTTCCGGCTGCAGCGCATCGATATAGCGCGCGCGGTCATCGGGATGACGCCACTCATCCGGATGCAGGTTGATCTTGGCCAGCCCGGACTCGTCCATGCTCGGCGTCACCGATACATAGGTGAAGCAACGCCGCTGCATGCCCAGCAGCATCACGCCCATCTGTCCGCGACCGTTGCGCAGCTGTACGCCAGCGCGCGCCAGCGCACGCTTGTGGTAGGCCAGATAGCGACCGGCCACGACTGGATGCGAGGGCAGCACCAGCGGATGGCCGGTGGTTCCGGTGGTGCGGAAATTCATCATCCGCTGCAACGGCACCGGATCTGGCACGAACTGGGCGATATCGGCGGCAAGGTCACCGCGATGGGTGGTAGCGATGTCCTCGAAACATGCGGCACGACCGCGCGCGCGAAAATACGGTACCTGTGCCACCACATCCTCGACAAAGCCCTGCAGCCACGGTGGCGGTGAACCCGGCTGCCACTGGAAGCCCGCGCCGAGGATGTCGTCTTCGTACCCGCGCAGTTGCTGCACTTCCTCGGCGAGCAGTCGATTGCCGCTCTGGTTGCGGTAGCGCGGTGCTGCCGGGTGCTCGCGCATCCGCTGCAGCATCGCCCCGCCCGCTTCGCTCAGGGTGGGATAGCGCTCGCCGTCGTGCGGGTCTCGATTCACTCGCGCGGTCACTCGCGCGTCCATTTGTCCGCCGATTCCTCGGCGGCCTTGCGTGCCAGCGCCTCGCGGATGGCACGTGCGCGCGCTTCAGCAGCGCGGCTGGCTTCCAGCAGGCGGCGGCGCTCGACGCTGCTGACACTGGCCAGGCGATCGGCTGCCTGTGCCGCGGTTTCACCCGCAGGCAGCAAGCCAAGACGGGCGATGGCGGTACGCACCAGCTCCTCGCGCCGGTCCGGGTCGTGCAGATAGCGGTTCACTGCGGCCTCCGCTGCCAACGCGGGCACTGCCTCGGCAAATACCGGCAGCAGCGCCTCGCGCGGGAAGCGCAGCGCGTGCCAGGCCTCATCGGCGAGCAGCCAGGCCATCACCGCGGACAGACTCAGCTGGTTGGCGGTGACCGCCGCCAGGTTGCCGGACAGGCTGGCCTGCAACGCAGCAGGCAAGGCGACGCCGTGCAGGGCCAGCACGTCATTGACCACGGCGGCGACCTGCAGCTGCCCTTCGCGGCCGCGCCGTGGCGGATCGAGGAAGTCCGGTGGTGTATCGATCAGGCGACGCAGCAGGGCGTCCAGCGAGGCGCTGTTGCTCATGGTTGATTCCGTAAGGTGTTCTTCATCGGCCTGCGCCGTCCAGCGACTGGTAATGGCGTTGGCTGAACTCACGTGCGAAGGCCAGCAGATCGGTCATGTCACGCACGACGTGGATATCCCAGCCCTGCTCGCGTGCGCGCAGCAGGTCCGCGGTCCAGCCTTTGGCGCCGACCAGGCTTGCCGGCAACGGACTATAGAGATTGAGCGCCATGGTGCCGCCAGCCCGGCCCGCACGCAGCGCCTGCGCGGCGACGTCCCAGCCGCTGTTACCGCGCTCGTCCTGCTCGAACATGGTGGTGATGCCGTCATCGGAGATATGCAGGATATGCACGGCACGCGCAGCCGCCGGCCGCTGCGCGTAGGTGCTGCGCAGGCGATGGATGGGGAAAGCCGTTGCGCCACCGAAGTAACCCACCAGCACCTTGAGGATGTCGTCCTCGCTGCGCACGAAACCATCGGTGTGCAGGCATTGCTGCTTGCCGCTCCACAAGGTGGCCTGCACGCGCGCGCCCGCGCGCAATGCCGACAACGCGATCACCGCACCGGCCAAGGTCAGCCATGAGGTGTCCTGCTGCGGATCGGGCATGGAGCCGGAGCTGTCCACGTACAGGTCCAGATCAATCGGTTCGTTGGCCTGCTCATTGCCCGGCGCCGGCCCCATTACCCGCTGCACCGTGGTCACGCCCGGCACCACGGTGGGCGACTGCATCAAGGTCTGCAGCCAATCCACCGCATCCAGCGGATCGCCAGGCTCCCAAGGCTCCAGCCCTTCAAGTTCGAGTTCCTGTGCCTGCGGCTGAGGGCTCACCGGGAAGCGGATCAGGTGCGGCAAGGCACGCTCGCGGTAATAGCGCACCGCGAATTGCTGTGGGTCCATGTCCAGTCCGGCCGCGCGCAGGATTTCACCGTACTCGAACGGCTCGCGGGTCTGGCCGTAGCCGGGCGCGCGGGCCGGCAATGCGTTCTGTGGCAATGCATCCTCCGCCACCACGTCTGCTGCGCCAGCATCTTCCTCGCCAGTGATGCGCGGATCGAGCGCCGGATGCAGCACCGGTGCAAGTTCGTCTTCTTCCAGCCGGTCCAGTCCCGCCGGTTGACTACCGCGCCCGGCATGGCGGGTATCCATCAGCGCGTCGACGCGCGCGTCACTGATCGTCTCCAGCAAGTGCGGCAGCAGCAAGGCACTGAAACGGCTGGCACCTTCCATCCACTCGCCGGCATAGGTGCGGATCACCCGTGCGCCCAGCCACGCATCGCCGCGCAGGCCTGCAGCTTCGAGCGCTGGCCCGCCGAGGCTGCCGGCGGGCTGCTGCCACAGTTGCTCGTAGATGCCCATGTACAGCTGCCACAGCGGCGAACTGCCGCTGGCGCCGGTGGCAAGACGCCGGTAGATGTCGGCCATGCGCAGGCCACATTGGCGTTGCAAGCGATCGTTGATCAGCAGGTCGGTATAGAGGTTGGCGACCATCGGCGCGTGCGCTTCCAATGTCGGCAATGCGCGATGGATACGCGCCAGCAGCCGCGCGTGATCCGTTGCAGTCGCAGGTGCCAGCACGTGATGGCCGATCTCGTGGGCGAGGATTTCGCGGGCGTGATCCTGCAGCCCCAAGCGCTGCACCTGTGGCAGATCGATCACCACCCGCTGGTCGGCCAGGCGGATCATCGCGAAGCTGCCGGTCAGGCCCTCCTTCGCCGCCTCGACGCTGCTGGCGCACAGGCGTGGATCCTGCAAGCGGGTGAAACGACTCCAGTCGGCCAGCGCCACCGGCCAGGCGGCGCGCCAGTGGGCCAGCAGGCTTTCCTGCTCGACGCTGCTCATGCCACGCCCGGCAGCAGGCGCACGTGGTGCGACCACGGCGAATACAGGGCGATGCCGGCCGGTCCAGCCACCGCCGCAAGGCCATCAGCTGGGGCGGCGTAAACGATGTTGGTCGTGCCAATACGCGCGCCCTGGCTGTCGATTGAAAGCTGCGTGGCCGGCGTGACCCGCGCGGCGGCAAACTCTGCCGCACTGGCTGGCAACACCACACCACCGAAGGCATCGGCAATCAGCAGGTAATGGCGGTCGCCGCTACGTGCGATGAAACCTTCCGCGCTGGCGCACAGCTCCGGCGGCGCGGCGAATGGGCCGCCCAGCCCGGTGAAGCCGCCCACCGTCTGCCCCTGCACGCTTGCCGCTGCACCCCGCGGGTGCCACCAACGCTCGCTGCCGAGCTGGCTGCGCAGCGACGGCCACTGCGCGCCGTCGACGCCCAAAGCCTCTGCGGCCAATCCGGCAGGCAGACCGCCGGCCTGCGCCAACGCCGCCACGCGCAGATGCGCCATGCCGGCCTGCCATGCACACAGTGCGCCGACGCTGCGCAAGGCCGCCGTGCTGTCGCAACGCGGGGCCAATGCGGCCATGCGCTGCAGCCATGCGTCAATGCGCACGCCCGGCACCTCGTGCATGCGCACGACCGCATTGCTGAGTGCGCCCAGCGTCTCCAGCGGCGCAGCTGCGATCAGTGGTGCGGCAGGTGCTGCCAGTTGCTGCCACGCGGCATCTACCCACGGCAGCCGAGCTGCCGGTCCCGCGAGTCCCTGTGCCACCAGTTCCAGGCCCAGCTCGAAGGCCACCTCGGTGGCCGCCGGCATCGCGGCTTCATCCACTGCGGCAATCGCCAGGCACAAAGGGTCCAGCGTCTGCGCGACAAAGACCGAGAACGCCGCGGTATCCAGAGTGGGCCAGCGTCGCCTCGCTTCGGCAACCTGCTGATTGAGCAGGCTGCGGCGCGATGCCAGCAGGCCGGTCAGTGCGGGTGACAGCACCTCAGCGCGCCTGCTGCCAATGCAGGTAATTGGTATAGCGCTGGTGCAGGTACTTGAGCTTGAGCAGGTCGTCGTACAGATGACCGTAGAGCTTGCGGCCCTTCACCCGCTCCTCCACCAGCCGTTCGATGCGCGTGAGACGCGCACGCGTCTCGCGCTCACTGACACCATCCAGGCCGCGCGCGAACTGCGCGGACAGCTCGCCGACCGGATCATTGCGATCCAGGTCCAGGCGGTCGTACTCGGCATTGGAGCTGTCCAGCAACCAGCGCAGCCAGCTGAGCCGGTCGCTGCGGTAAGCGGCGTTTTCCGGCAGCGCGAAGAACGGCGCGTCCAAATCGGGTTGCAGCTTGTCGTTGAGCACGAACGGCAACACCTGGCGCACGTCGTCCAGCGCGACCGCGGCATTGCCACGGAACCACGCCAATGCCTTGGCGAACATCAGCAAGGTCATCAGGTTGCGTACCGACAAACCATTGCGGGTCTGGCAACCCAGGTCCTTCATGCGATCACGGCCGGAATCGGCGGCGATGGCCTGGGCCCAGTCAACACCAGCCAAGCGCACGGTGTCCTTGGTCAGGTATTCGAACTGTGCACCCGCGGTTTCCATCAACTCGAACTGGCTGCTGAAGAACTCAATGCGCCTGCGCACGTCCTGCGGCACGTCCACCGCGCGGATCTGCTGCAGCATCAGGTCGCCTTCTTCTTCGCTGAAGATGATCTCGCGCGGCACCACTTCTTCCGGACGGATGTTCTGCTCGATGCGCAGCAGCATCTCCTCGAGGAAGCGCGGATTGAAGGCCAGCGCCTGCACCACCACGTCGATACGGTCGCGCAGCGCCTCGATCACCTGGTAGGTGCCGCCACCACGGTCGTCATTGGCGGTGAGGTACCACGCCGACTCGGGGCATTCGTAGACCTGGTTGAGCACTTCGGCGTAGTTGTCCCCCATCACCGTCAGCAGCGCGCTCTGGGTGCGGGTGGGGATGCGGTTGTACTCGTCGATGATCTTGACCCGCATGCCCAACCAGCTGCGCCACGCGATGCGGATCTGCGACATGTCCTGCGCGGCGACCAGATCGGCCGGCAATGGATTGCCGAGCAGGTCGGCGATGGTCATCTGCGGGTGGCCGTGCTGCATGGCGCGACGCACCTCGCGCACCGGGTAACCGGCAAGCACGCCCATCAGGATCGCACTGGCGGTCTTGCCCCGGCCGGGGCCGCCGACGAACAGGCATTTGCGGCGGGTGGCGAAGGTCAGCAGCGGCAGCAGCACGTAACTGGAATAGCTCTGCGCCGATGGCAAGGTCAGCTGGCGGCGGGTATCACCAACATTGAAGCTGGCCGACGGACCGGCGTGGTACTCGATGTCGTAATGCGGGCTGATGATGGCGTTGTTGACGATCCAGAAGTAGGCCTGGCGCAGCTTCTCGTCCAGCGCCAGCGGCGCGGCATCGGCGGCATCGGCCAGCTGCACCGGTCCTTCATACAGTTCGGCCACATCGAAGGTCCGCGCCACCGGCTCGGCCTTCGGGTTGGTTGGCGCCTGCGACAGGCGCTGGAACAGGTTGAATGGCGACACCGGGCGTCCCTTCATCACGGAACCCGGATTCTAACGTGGGGGCCGTGACGTCGGCCGTCGCTCAGTCAGTCGGTTGCGCGGCCTGCTCGAACTCGAACACCTGCACACGTTCGCCAGCGGAGACAGTGGCTGTCAGCTGCCGGCCGTTGCGCTGGTAGGCGATCCGCTGCGGGAAGTCATGCCGGAGGTTTTCGAACACCACCGACTGCGCCCCCTGCTCCACCAGTGCGAACCTGACCGGCGCGGGATTCCCGGCAACATCGGCGACGTAGTACAGCTGCCCGCCTGCATCGATGATGCGCAGACGTTCCTGGAATTGCAGTTCGCCTTGCCGATAGCTGCGGCCCTCGCCTTCGAGAACATCCGCCTGCCGACGCCATTGCTCAGCGCCGCTCGTACCGGCTGCCATGCCGGTGCGCTGCCAGTTGCCCAGCAGCCAATCCAGCGAGGCCAGCTCCGCCGCAGCTGTGGTCACGGCACTGGCTGCACCGACCAGCAGGACCAAGCAGAGCAAGGACCTGCGCATCAGCCGCGCGGCGGGATCAGCGCATCATCCAGGGCGCTTGCCCGCTGCCAGGCCGGGCGGGCACGCAGGTGTTCGCCATACGCAGCGAACGCATCACGCGCTGGCATGCTCTTGAACATCTGTCCCCACAGGATCTGGCTGCCAACATAGACATCGGCCGCACTGAAGCGCTCGCCAAGCAGCCACGGCGACGCCGATGCGGCCAGCTGCTCCAGGGTATCGATGGTCTGCTCGAAGCTGCCGTAGCCGACCGTGCCGGCCTTCTCCAGCGGTGCAAGCAGGCCCAGCGCCTTGGCACTGACTACTGCCTCCACCGGCCCGGCAGCGAAGAACAGCCAGCGCAGGTAGCTGCCACGCAGCGGATCATCCAAGGCGGGTGCCAGTCCTGCAGCGGGAAACGCATCGGCCAGATAGGCGCAGATCGCTGCAGCCTCGGTCACCACCACGCCACGATGCACGATGGTCGGCACCTTGCCCATCGGGTTGATGGCCAGGAACTCCGGGCCTTTCATGCTCTGTCCGTATTCCAGCACCTCGGTGCGATACGGCTGGCCCAACTCCTCCAGCATCCAGCGCACGATGCGCCCGCGTGACATCGGGTTGGTATAGAAGACGATCTCTTCTGTCGTGCTGCCCATGCGCCTGCCTCCGGAGGATGAGGCGGCAGTCTAGCAACTGCGCCCCAGCACCGGGACAGGGGAAGGTGCAGCGCTCAGCGGTGTTCGCGTGGACGCGGCGGTGGTGCTGGTGGCTGCACGCCCTTGCCCTTCAGGCAGGCGTCCATGGCTTGCCGGTCGAGCCTGGGCCGTTCCGAATCGCCCTGCTCCGCTGCCTCGGCCGCAGGGCTACCTGCCTGCTCGGCCAGGCAGGCGTCAAATGCCTTGGTGAATGCCGGATCACGTGGCAGCGAAGGCGGCGGCGGGCCACCGGGTCCACCACGATGCGGGCCAGGCGGCGGGCCATCCTGGCAGCGTCCAAACGCGCCGCAGCCGGCAAGCGACAACACCAGCAGCGAGGCTGCGAAGGGTGTGAATTTCTGCAATGACAAGCGCATGGGAATGCTCTGGGTTCAATGGGGAAAAGGGCGCCGCATCGCGGCGAGCAGGTCGTCGGACAACGGGATCAGGCGCGCACGGATATACGCGCGTCGTGCGGCATCGAAGCAAAGCTGGAATTTGCGGCGATCATGCAACGCCTCGCCCGCACCCTGTTTCCAGGGTTCATCGCTGCGAACCAGAACGCTCAGATCAGCGGATCCTGCCGTCGCGCAATCGACGACATCGCAACCGAGGAACGCAAATATCCGCGCCAGTTCCTGCTGCGGTTGCGCGATGAGCTGTTCGTAGCGCACCCAGAGATGGCGCCGGTCATGCAACCACGCCCCGCTTTCAACGACGGCTCGATTCCAGCGATCGATCGCACGATCGACATCGGCGTATACATGCCAGGGCCGATAGCGCGCGGCAGCGGCATGCAGCGATGCCACCACTTCCTCGCCATCGCGCAGCAGGTGGATCACCCGTGCATCCGGCAGGTGCCTGCTGATCGAGCGCAGATAGAACAGGTGGTCTGGCGTTTTCTCCAACCAGAGTTGTCCGCCGGAGCCATCGCAGTGCGCCGCCATCGCACCTGCAAACGCCTGCAGCTGCGCGCCGACCGGGGCGAACGCCGATGGCGATGCAGCTGCCAGTTCGGGAACGCCAGCCCAGGCACGCCGGACCTGTGCACGCGGAACCCATCCCAGCCAGGCCTGCAGCGCATGCCGCATGCCATGCAGCTGTTTCCAGCGCCACGCCCGAACTGATTCGCGATGGCGGTCGCCGTAGCGCAGCAGACGCTGCAGGAAGTGCGTTTCCGGCAACGAGACGATATTCGGATGCGTGCTCAGCAAGCGCTGCAGCAAGGTGGTTCCCGAGCGCGGGCACCCCACCAGGAATACCTGGCCGATGGCAGCGTTCATTCCTTCACCCGCAACAGCGCCGGCATGGACCGCCGCTGCAATGGCAGTCCTTCCGTGACCACGCGCTGGAAGCGATGGATGAAGGCCTCCTGGTTGTCCACGAAGTGCTCCCGCGCCTGCCGCGACATGGCGTCCAACGCAGCGTCGGAAAGCCGCAACGCGCGTGTCACCGCGAGTTCGATGCCGGCCGGATCGATGTAATAGCGCCATGCAAGGTCACGTTTGATTGCCTGTGCCGGCAGCATCAGCAGCCCGCGCTGCGCAGTGACCAGCTCATTCATTGGTTCACCGTCGGTGGTCAGCGTCACCGCACCCACGCTCAAGGCTTCCATCAGGTAGTGACCGTAGCCTTCGGTCTCGGAGGGGCAGATATGGAACAGGCATTGGTTCTGCAACCTGCGTAGTTCCGCCTCATCGAGCACCGCGATGCGATGGTCGATGTTGTCCGCGATCACCCGCTCGCCAGCGGTGCGCGGATTCTGCACCACGATCAGCAGCGGCCACTGCGGATGCCTGCGCCAGGTATCCAGCAACACCCGCGTGCCCTTGGCGCTGCTGCGCCCGGCCAGATGGAAGAACACCCGCTGCCGCGGCACATCGGGAAGCAGGCGGTCCTCACTGGTGAAGCCGATGTATCGGGTGATGCAACCCAATCCGGCGAAGATGCGCTCGGCGTGACGGGTCTTGCACAGCACCGCATCAAACCTGGCCAGGCTCGGGTGCCAACGCGGCAGGAACCACTCCGGGTTGGGCAGGAGGAAATTGCGCTCCGCCAATGGCAGGCAGCGCGGGTAAACCCGCTCGGAAAAGATCTGCAGCGGCACCCGCCCCTGCAACAGGCGGCGCCCCCACAGACCGGCCACCTGCGCGCGGGTACGCCCGGTACTGCCGAATCCCACCCGCTCGGTGGCAAATCGTGGCGCCAACAAGCGCTGCATCAGATCCAGGTCACGGCTCAGGCCAACACCGTTTTCGCGGCTGATCAAACGAACGCGTGGGACTGTCATCGTGGAGTGCGCCAGAATGGGATGGCGCACTCTAGGCAGCCGTCTTCACCGCCGGATGCTGAACCGGGCGACGGGCCGCCGGGCACTGACAAACATTGACAAATTGGCGCGCTATGATGCGTCGCGCGGCCCCGGATGCGGAGTCCCCCAGCACGGTCGCAGCGAAAGGAAGCCCATGCCCACCCATCTCCTGGTGGTCGACGACGATCCCGATCTGCGCAACCTGATAGCTGACTTCCTCGGCCAGCACGGTTACAGCGTAGCCACCGCCGACAGCGCAGCACAGATGCGCCTGGCCATGAACAGCCACCGCCCCGACCTGGTGGTGCTGGACGTGATGATGCCCGGCGAAGACGGCCTCAGCGCGATGCGCCAACTGGTCGGCGAACGCAACGCGCCGCCGGTGATCATGCTCAGCGCACTGGGCAGCGACACCGACCGCATCATCGGCCTGGAAGTGGGCGCCGACGACTATCTGTCGAAACCCTGCAATCCACGCGAGCTGCTGGCGCGCATCCGCGCCCGCCTGCGTCGTACGCAGGCCGATGCCGAACAGACCCAAAGTCCTCACCCGGTCTACGAATTCGGCGGCTGGCGACTGGATGCGCTGCGGCGTGACCTGCGCGATCCCGATGGTGTCTACGTCACCTTGTCGGACAGCGAATTCACCCTGCTGCGCGCCTTCGTCGAGCATCCACAATGGGTGTTGAGCCGCGACCAGTTGCTGGACAACGCCCGCAACCGCGGCAGTGACGTCTACGACCGCGCCATCGACAGCCAGATCAGCCGCCTGCGCCGCAAGTTGAATGACCGCGGCCATCCGGAGCTGATCCGCACCGTTCGCAACGAAGGCTATCTGCTGCTGCCCACGGTGCGCCGCCTGTGAAGGCGCTGCCGATCTTCGCGCGCACCTTCCTGTTGCTGCTGGGCGCATTGCTGGTGGCATTGGCCTTGGGCATCGCACTGTTGTTGACCATGCCCCCGCGGCGCCCGGCCGACATACCACTGTCGGAAGTGGTAGCGCTGCTGTCCAGCGAGCTGCCATCGACCAATGGCCGGCTGACCGTCTCCGACAGCAGCGAGCGACCGGCCTGCCCGGAAGGCCATCGCCAGGACCCCTTCATGCGGATGCGCCTGGCTCGCTGGCTGGGGGTACCCGAGGACCAGGTGAGCTACTGCAACGGCATGCGCATGCCCGGGCTGGGTCCCGGCAGCGCGTTTCACCAGCGTCCCGCCGGCCCCGACCGAGCGGCAGCGTTTGAGCCAACAGCCGTTGGCGAAGCGGGAACAGGACCTGCCGTACCACCAGCTGTGCGGCGCCCGCCACCCAAGCGCGATGCGATGCCGCCTGGCGATGACGGCTTCCCCGCCAATGCACCGCTGTTCGGCAACTTCGTTGCCGCCACACGCAAAGCCGATGGCCATTGGCGCAGCGTTGTACACCGCATGCCCGGACCATTGCCCAGCGTCGCTCGCCAGGTCGGCCTGTTGTTCCTGTGTGGCGCAGTGGCGATGCTGCCGCTGGCATGGTGGTTTTCGCGCGCCTTGTCCGCACCCATACGCCGCTTCGCCCAAGCTGCGGATCGCCTCGGCAGCCATCCCGGTGCTGCGCCACTGGACCGCAGCGGTCCGGCCGAACTGGCGCGCGCGGCGGATTCGTTCAACACCATGCAGGCCCGCATCAACCGCTTGCTGGACGAGCGCACCCGCACCATCGGCGCGATCGCCCATGACCTGCGCACACCGCTGGCGCGGCTGTCATTCCGCCTGCAGGCACTACCAGCGGAAGCACGCGACAAGGCCAGCGCCGACATCGACGAGATGAGCCGGATGATCACCGCTGCGCTGGACTTCCTGCACGGCCAATCGCAACCGGGCCCACGCGACCGCCTCGATTTCGCCAGCCTGGTGGAAAGCGCGGTCGGCGACCTGGCGGATACCGGCCAGGACGTGATGCTCACTGCCGCCGAGCCGGCGGTCCTGTTGGGCGATCCGTTGGCACTGCGGCGTGCGGTATCCAACCTGATCGACAACGCGCTCAAGTACGCCGGCAGCGCGCGGCTGCAGCTCTACCGCGACAACGGCAATGTCGTGCTTGAGGTGGATGACGACGGCCCCGGCATCGATCCCGCGCGCGAGAACGAATTGTTCCTGCCGTTCGCGCGCGGTGACGAATCACGCAACCGCGATACCGGCGGCATCGGCCTGGGCCTGTCCGTGGCACATGGCGTGGTGCTGGACCACGGCGGCAGCTTGCGCCTGCACAACCGCAGCGAAGGCGGCCTTCGTGCATTGATGACGCTGCCGTGCCTGCCTGCTGATCAAGGCGCGCTTGCTTGAACGCAGCAACCCGATACCCGATCAGGTTGCACGCGCGGACTCAATAGGCGAACTCGCCGAACAAGGGATCGACGCTGCCATTCCAGCGTCCATGGAACAGCTCCAGCTTGCGCTCGGCCGCGGTCTTGCCCGAATCCACGATCTCCTGCAGCACATCCAGGAAGCGCGTTTCATCCTGACCATCGGCATTGAGCGCGGCACGACGGCGCAGGCCATCGCGCGAAATCGCCAGGGCTTCGCGTGCAAGGTCACGCACCGTGCCATTGCGGAACGGCAGGTTCATCGCCTGCCTGGGCACGCCATCGCGCAGCACGTTGCGTTCGGCCAGGCTGAAGTCCTTGACCAGGTCCCAGGCTGCATTCAACGCGGTCTCGTCATACAACAAGCCAACCCAGAACGCCGGCAGCGCGCAGATGCGGCTCCACGGGCCGCTGTCGGCGCCGCGCATTTCCAGATACTTCTTCAGTCGTACTTCCGGGAAGGCGGTCGTGGTGTGATCCGACCAGTCACGCAGGGTCGGCAACGCGCCCGGCAACACCGGCAACCTGCCCTGCAGGAAATCACGGAAGCTCTGTCCGCTGGCATCGTGGTAGATGCCGTCGCGGTAAGAGAAGTACATTGGGACGTCCAACAGATAGTCGACGTAGCGCTCGTAGCCGAACCCATCCTCGAACACGAAATCGAGCATGCCGGTGCGGTCCGGATCGGTGTCAGTCCAGATATGCGAGCGGTAGCTGAGATAGCCGTTGGGCTTGCCTTCGGTGAACGGCGAATCGGCGAACAGCGCGGTGGCGATCGGCTGCAACGCCAATGACACGCGGAACTTCTTCACCATGTCCGCTTCACTGGCGTAATCCAGGTTGACCTGGGTGGTGCAGGTGCGGGTCATCATGTCCAGGCCGAGCGAACCGACCTTGGGCATATAGCTTTTCATGATCTGGTAGCGGCCCTTGGGCATCCACGGCATGTCCGCACGTGCCCACTTGGGCTGGAAGCCCATGCCGAGGAAGCCAAGCTGCAGCTCACTGGCCACCTGTGCGACTTCATTGAGGTGGCTGCCGGTCTCCACGCAGGTCTCATGCAGGGTTTCCAATGCGGCGCCGGACAGCTCCAGCTGCCCGGCAGGCTCCAGGCTCACCGAGGCACCGTCACGCAGCAGCGCGATGGTATTGCCGTTCTCCTGCACCGGCTCCCAGCCGAAGCGGGTCAGCCCATCGAGCACCGCATTGATGCCGCGCTCGCCTTCAAAGGTAGGCGGGCGCAGGTCGTCCAGACGGAACCCGAACTTCTCGTGCTCGGTGCCGATCCGCCATTGCGACTTGGGTTTTTCACCCGCCGCGATGCTCTGGACCAACTGGTCGCGGTGGGTGATGGGTGTGTCAGCGACGTGGCTCGGGCTCGACAAGGGCAGGCTCGCAGAATTCTGGTCAGGGCGGGAAGGTGGGGGCCAGCCCCCGCCATCGCAAGGGCGCACTATATCGTGGCGCACATTGCCATCGTGTCACGGCAGCGGTTTTCAGCGTCCTATAAAAGCAGACTTGACCGCCGCTGGCGCTGCGGCTGCGGCTGCGAGTCATTCCGCGGCTGACTGGGCACTCGTCCTACACTGTAGGCATGAGTCGCACCCATCATCGTGAAACCCACCGTTCGGACCGCGTCGGCTGGTTGCGTGCCGCCGTGCTGGGCGCGAACGACGGCATCGTCTCGGTCGCCGGCCTCGTTGTCGGCGTGGCCGCAGGCGGCGCCAGCGCCTCGGCGATCCTGGCCACCGGCATCGCCGGCACCGTGGCTGGCGCCATGTCGATGGCGGCTGGCGAATATGTCTCGGTGATGTCCCAGGCCGACGCAGAACATGCCGATCTGGCCATGGAGCGACGCGAGCTGCACGAAGACCCGCACAGCGAGCTGCAGGAGCTGGCCGGCATCTACCGCCGCCGCGGGCTCAGCCCCGAACTGGCCCAGCAGGTTGCCGAGCAGCTGACCGCCCACGACGCCCTCGCCGCGCATGCGCGCGATGAGCTGGGCATCACCGAGGAACTGCGCGCCCGCCCGCTGCAGGCGGCGGCAGCGTCAGCCAGCGCCTTCATCGTCGGCGCGGCGCTGCCGGTACTGACCGCGCTGCTGACCCCGCATGCGCTGGTAGCGCAGGTGACCACCGCCGCCACCCTGGTCGGGCTGTGCATCACCGGCGCACTGGCCGCGCGCGCCGGCGGCGCCCCCGTGCTGCGCGGCGCGTTGCGGGTAGTGTTCTGGGGCGCATTGGCAATGGCCGCAGCCGCAGCCATCGGCCACCTGTTCCAGATCACCGTGTAAGCGATGACTACCGAAGCCGATCCCACACTCAACTTGCTGGCCCAGCTGTCCTCCCTGGTCGATTGCGAGCGTGCCGAAGGCTACGCCTGCATCACCGCGCGTCGCGAGCACGGCGCAAGCTCGGTGGACATTCCGCAGCCACAGTTCGCCATCCTGCTGCAGGGCCGCAAGCAGGTCCGTACCGCGCAGCAGTCGCTGGAATTCGGCCCGGGTGATCTGTTCCTGATCACCCGCCGCAGCCGCATCGACGTGGTCAATATTCCCGATCCGCACAGTGGCCTGTATCTGAGTGCCATCGTGCCGCTATGCCCGGAAGTGCTGGCTGCAGCGCGCGCCTTGTGGAGCGACGCCCTGCCCGATGCCGGCAATGCGCTGGCATGTCTGTCGCTGGCCGAACACGGTGCGGCCCTGCTGCAATGGCGGCAGGCATTGCAGGACGGCCAATACACCGAGGCGCGACTTGCCCTGGCCGCACTGGTGGTGGCCTTCTGCCGTCGTGGCCATGGCAGCCTGCTCGCCGCGCCCGAGCCCGGCCTGGGCGATCGCATCCGCGATCTGGTCGCCGCGCAGCCGGAACGCGAGTGGCAGTCCCGTGATTTCGAATCGCACCTGGGCATCAGTGGTGCCACGTTGCGGCGGCGCCTGGCCGGCGAACAACTCAGCGTGCGCGAGCTGGTAGCCGATGCGCGACTGGCGCATGCCATGCAGTTGCTCTACACCACCCGCCTGCCGCTGAAGACCGTGGCAGCGCGCGCCGGTTATCGCTCACTGGGCAGCTTCAACAAGCGCTTCGCCGCGCGCTACGGCCTGGAGCCTGCGGCAATCGGCAACAGCTGATCGTGATGCGAGCGTTTCGCGCAGCATTGTGAGCGAAACGCGGCGGCACTCCAGCGCAGCATTGAGTTCCCGCGGCACAGCCGTATCTGCAGGAACCCCCATGCGCATCCGCCCCCGACACCGTATCGCCGCTGCCTTGCTGATCCTCGCCGTCAGTTGCACCGCGCAGGCGCGCAGCACGCATGTCGTGCAGCAGCAGGTTGCCGGTGTCTATCACCAGCAGATCGGCGACCTGCAGGTAACCGCCTTGTTTGACGGCGCAGTGGCACTGGGCCGCCAGGAACTGGTCGGCATTGATCCCGGCGCGGTCACCCGCCTGCTGGAGCATGGCTATGTACCGGAGGATGGCAAAGGCCTGCAGACTGCGGTCAACGCCTATCTGGTACAACGCGGCGATCATCTGAGCCTGATCGATACCGGCACTGCACAATGCTTCGGCGCTGATATCGGCCTGGGCCAGGTGCTGGGCAACCTGCGCGCCGCCGGCTACGACCCGGCCGATGTCGATGACGTGCTGCTGACCCACGCCCATCCGGACCATATGTGCGGCCTGCTCGATGCACAGGGCCAGCCGGCCTTCCCGAAAGCCACGGTGTGGCTGTCGCAGGCCGATGCCGCCTATTGGCTCGATCCGGCCAGCGAAACCACTGCCCCGCAACCGCTGCGGTTCGCGTTTGGCCTGGCCCGCAATGCGGTGGCGCCTTATGTGGCCGCCGGCAAGTTGCACCGGTTCGGTCCGGGTGAGCCCCTGCCGGCAGGAATCGCCGCGCTGGACAGCCACGGCCATACCCCCGGCCATGTCTCGTACCTGATTGAGGGTGGCAGCGGCCAACAGCTGCTGGTGTGGGGCGACATCGTGCATTTCCATGCGGTGCAGTTCGCCCGCCCGGACGCCGCCTTCGAGGCCGACAGCGACCGCACCGCCGCCATTGCCAGCCGCCGCCGGCTGATGGCCGAAGCATCCGACCAGGGCTGGTGGGTCGCCGGTGCGCACCTGCCGTTCCCGGGTCTCGGCCATGTGCGTCGCGCAGCTGAGGCGTTTGCGTGGGTACCGGGTGAGTTCTCTCCGCTGAAGTGATGCTGTGGCTGTGGCTGTGGCTGTTGCCGGTGCTGTTGCCGCTGCTGTTGCTTTTGCTGCCCCCTCTCCCGTTTACGGGAGAGGGGTAGGGGTGAGGGCAGCTCTTGCTCTGGCCTTCGCTCCCGCAACAACCAAAAAACAAAAACGCCGCCCTACAAGGCGGCGTTTGTTGTGCGGTGGAGGCTGACAGACCATCGGCTTCGCGGCTTACGCCGCTCCTACAAGGCTTATGCCACTCCTGCATCACCTGCACCGTCAGCTGCCGGCGGGTTCAGGCCCAGCCAGCCACCGATGATGCCGCGCGCTTCGTCCACGCCCTGGCGCGATTCGCCGGAGAAGGTCTGCACGCTGACCGTGTCACCGAAAACCGAGTGCAGTTCCTTGCGCACCTTCTGCAGGGTCTGCATCTGCTGGCCACGGCCGAGCTTGTCGGCCTTGGTCAGCAGCGCATGCGCCGGCAGGCCGCGCTGTACTGCATACCCCAGCATCTGCCGGTCGTAGTCCTTCAGCGGATGACGGATATCCATCACCACCACCAGGCCCTTGAGGGCATTGCGGGTGCGGAAGTACTGGTCGATGAAGGCCTGCCAGTGCGCCTGCAGGTCCAGCGGCACCTTGGCGTAGCCATAACCGGGCAGATCGACCAGGTGCGCCTCGGGGGTTACCTCGAAGAACACCAGCTGCTGGGTGCGGCCAGGGGTCTTGGAGACGCGGGCCAGTGAATTTTGGCGGGTCAGCGCGTTGAGCGCGCTGGACTTGCCGGCGTTGGAGCGACCGGCAAATGCCACTTCGGCCCCCAGATCCGGCGGCAACTGCCGGGAATTGTGGGCGGAAAGGTGGTAACGGGCGCGTTCGATGAGCAATGACATAGGCATAGGCATAGGATCGCATGTTGCGACGCCGCGCGTCGGCCTGGCCGCTGTCCCGGGACCACCGACCCGGCCGATTTTGCTGCACTGCTGCGTTGACCGTGCCGCAAAACGCCGTTGATAATCCGGGCGATGCCGGCGGAAAGCCCCGCCCGGCCCGGTCCACACGGAGCTTCAGCATGCGCCATGCTCGTGTTCTTGCCGTTGCAGCACTGGTAGTCCCCGTAATTGCCGCCGTCGCCTTTGCCCAGAGCTCGGTCATCGCCGTGCCGGACAATGCGCCTGTACAGACCGCTTCGCTGGAAATCGACTTCAGCAAGACCAAGCCCGGTGATGCCAAGGCCGGCGAGGCCAAAGCGTCCACCTGTGCGGCCTGCCACGGCGCCGACGGCAACTCCGCCGTGGAGATCTACCCGCGTCTGGCCGGGCAGAGCGAGCGTTATGTCGCCAAGGAAACAGCCCTGATCGCCAGTGGCCAGCGGACCGAAGGCGCAGTCGCCGCGATGCTGCCGTTCGTACAAGGGCTTACCCCGCAGGACATGCGCGATATCGGCGCCTTCTTCGCCACCCAGAAGTCCGGTGCCGGTGTGGCCGATGACGCCGTGGTCAGCGACGGCCCGTACCAGGGGATGAAGTTCTTCGAAGTCGGCCAGAAGCTCTACCGTGGCGGTGACGCCAGTCGCAACATCCCGGCCTGCATCGCCTGCCATGGTCCGACCGGCGCAGGCAACCCGGGCCCAGCCTATCCGCATATCGGCGGCCAACATGCCGGCTACGTCGCGCAACGTCTGCAGCGCTACCAGTCTGGCCAGACCGGCGAGGCCGATGCCGCACAGTTCAAGATCATGGCCCAGATCAGCCACGCGCTGACCGGACAGGAGATCCAGGCGCTAGCCAGTTACGTCCAAGGCCTGCATGATCGAGCCAACGATGCCGCGGTAGCTACCGCCGCCGCGCAACCCTGATACCCGCCGGTCGCCCCGGCGACCCGGCAACTGCCTCACGCAGACACGCCGGCCGCAAGGTCGGCGTCTGTTTTTCCAACGGAGACTCCCCACGATGAAGTTGTTCCCCCGACTGTTGCTGATGCTGCTGGCAATAGCCCCGCTCTCGGCCTGTGCCGCCCCCCCGAACGCGCTGGTCGAAGGCGATGACTATGAGCTCATCGCCGAGCCGGGCCCGTTTGCACCGCTCGCCGGCAAGATCGAAGTGGTCGAGGTGTTTGGTTACACCTGCCCGCACTGCGCCCACTTCGAGCCGCAGTTGGAGGCATGGGTGGCCAAGCAGCCAGCCGACGTGCGTTTCACCCCTGTGCCGGCGGCGTTTGGCGGTTACTGGGATTCCTACGCGCGCGCCTTCTATGCCGCCGAACAGGTCGGCGTACGCCAGCGCAGCCATGCCGACGTGTTCAAGGCGCTGCATGTGCAGGGCAGCCTCCCAGCACAGAATGTCACGCCCGACGAACTGGCAACCTTCTATGCCCAGTACGGCGTGCAGCCGCAGCGCTTTGTAGAAGCCCTGCGCAGCCAGCAGGTGGATGACAAGGTCAAGTACGCCCGCGCCTTCGCCATGCGGACCAAGGTCAGCGGCACACCGATGCTGGTCGTCAACGGCAAATACCTGGTCAAGGGCAGGACGTTCGACGACACCCTGCGCATCGCCAGTGCCCTGGTGGCCCGCGAACGCACTGGCGCCAGCCGCCGCTGAAACCTCCGCTGAAGCCCGGCTGAGCCGGGTCACCTGTTCAGCCGAATACGCACATAATGCGTCCCTGCGCGCGCCGGTTGCAGTCTCACTGTCCCGGCGCCCCAAACACACTCTGCTGGAGATCCCTCCCGATGAAGATCCGCTTCGCCCTGGCCCTGACTGCCCTGTTGCCGCTGATGGTTGCCTGCAAAGCCCAGGACGGCACTGCTGATACCACCGCTCCGGCAGCCCCGGCCGCAACCGAGGCCGCTCCGGCAGCCGCCACCCCGGCCCCGGCCGCTGAAGGTGCAAGCCCTGAAGGTGCTACTGCTGCCCCGGCTGCCACCGACGCCGCTCCGGCAGCCCCGGTCCCGGCGCAGGCCCGCCTGGTCGGCCCGGAGCCGGTTGCCGGCACCGACTATGTCGCCATCGAAGGTGGCCAGCCGTACCAGCCAGCCACCGGCAAGGTCGAAGTCACCGAGATCTTCGGCTACGTCTGCCCAGCCTGCGCCCGCTTCCAGCCGCTGATCAGCTCGTGGAAGGCTGGCCTGCCCTCGGACGTGAACTTCGTCTACGTACCGGCCGCCTTTGGCGGCACCTGGGACAACTACGCACGTGCCTTCTACGCCGCCGAAACCCTGGGCGTGCAGGAAAAGACCCACGACGCGCTGTACTCGGCCATCCACATCGAGCAGACCCTGAAGGGCGAGCGCGGCACCGATTCGGTGCAGGACATCGCCAACTTCTACGGCAAGTACGGCGTCGACCCCAAGACCTTCGCCGACACCATGGGCAGCTTCGGCGTCGCCGCCAAGGTCAACCGCGGCAAGCAGTTCGCCCAGCGCAGCAAGATCGGCGGGACCCCGTCGCTGATCATCAACGGCAAGTACCTGGTCAAGGGCAAGGGCTATGAGGACATGCTCCGCATTGCCGACCACCTTATCGCGCGCGAACGCGCCGCCAACGCCAAGTGAGGTATCAAGGGCCTCGGTGACGAGGCCCTTGAGTTCAACCCGTTGTGAAATCCCCTACCCAGACATTGCGATTGCTGACCGCCAACATCCAGGCCGGTTCCAGCACCCGCCGCTACAGCGACTATGTGACCCGCAGCTGGTCACATGCGCTGCCTGCCGGACAGAAGCGCTCCAGCCTGGACGCGATCGCCAAGCTGGCCAGCGGCCGCGACATCGTCGGCCTGCAGGAGGCCGACCCGGGCAGCCTGCGCTCGGGCTTCACCAACCAGACCCATTACCTGGCCGAACGCGCGGGCTTCAACTATTGGGCGCACCAGCCCAACCGCCGCATGGGCGGCGTGGCCTCCAGCGCCAATGGCCTGCTGAGCCGGCTTGAGCCGGTGGAAGTTCAGGACCACGCCCTGCCCGGCCGCATCGGTGGCCGTGGCCTGCTGGTCGCCCGTTACGGCGATGGCGACGAAGGCCTGACCGTGGCGGTAGCACATCTGTCGCTGGGCACCGGCTCGCGCCTGTCGCAGCTGGACTTCATTTCCGATGTGCTGGCTGATCATCCCAACGCGGTATTGATGGGTGACTTCAACTGCAAGGCGGATCGCCCGGAGATGCGCGTGCTGTACCACAAGACCCGGCTGCAACCGCCGAGCTGCCTGGTACCGACCTTCCCCAGCTGGGGCCCGGACCGCGCCATCGACCATATCCTGATTTCCGACAGCCTGAAGATGATCGACACCCGCGCCGTTCCCGCCGCGCACTCGGACCATCTGGCCGTTGAAATGGAAGTCGAAGTCCCCGCCAACAGCCTGCGCTGAGCGCAGGCTCAGCCGGCCACCGCGGCTGGCGGTGGTCGCCGCCGCGCGGTCAAGGTACTGCCCGCCGAAGCCAACACCGTGCAGCCGATCGCCAGCCACTGCAGGCCGGTCAGATGCTCGTGCAGCAACAGCAATGCCCACAGCGCCGCCACGGCCGGCTCCATGCTGATCAGGATGCCGAAGGTCTCCTTGGGCAGGCGCTTGAGCGCCATCATTTCCAGCGACATCGGGATCGCACTGGACACCACCGCCACCAGGAAACCGGCCAGCAGGATCTTCGGCTCCAGCAGCGCCATGCCAGCATGCGCAACGCCGACCGGCACCACCACCAACGATGCCGCCAGCAAGCCCAATGACACACTGTGGCCCGCATGCAGATGGCCGGCACGCTTGCCGAAGATGATGTACAACGCCCAGCACAGCGCGGCACCCAGGGCATACAGCACGCCGATTGGATCCAAGGCCTGGCCACCATCGAGTGGCAACAGCAGCACCAGCCCAACCAGCGCACAACCGACCCAGACGAAATCAATCGGTCGCCGCGAGGAGAACATCGCCACCGCCAGCGGGCCGGTGAACTCGATGGCAACGGCAATCCCGAACGGGATCGTGCGCAGCGCCATGTAGAACAGCAGGTTCATCAGCCCCAGCGTCAACCCGTAGCGCAGGATCGCCGCGCCATCGGCGCGACTGGTATGCCAGCGCCATGGCCGCCACAGCAGCAACAGGAACAGCGCCGAAAAACCCACGCGCAACGCGCTGGTGCCTTGCGCGCCAATGATGGGAAACAGGTTTTTGGCGTAGGACGTGCCGATCGACAACGAGGTCACCGAGCCCAGCACCGCCAGCACCGGCAACAGCGATGCGAATCGGGAATTTTGCATCCCGCTAGTGTATTCGGCCGCTGCTGCAAACGCTTGGGCGAAATGGCGATGGGCGGCAGATCCGATGATGTCGCCGGACCTGCGTGGCGGTGCGGCCACCATCACCGCCCGACAGGCATCAACCTTCACATCGACTGGTTGATGCCTGCCATGCGCGGCACGCTACTGGATGAAGGCAATACGCTGCATGTGCGTGTTGTTGGCCGCCGCCAACACCTTGGCCATCACCTGGTACTGCGCATCCGGCGAGGCGTCGATGCGCAACTCGGGCTGGTTGCCCTCATGCAGATCGGCCTGTGCCTGCAGCCGCGGCTGCAAATCGCCTATCGCCAGCAACTCGCCGTTCCAGAAGAGCTGGTCGGATGCATCCACCCGCAACGCTATCGGCGGTGGCGGTTCGACACGCTGCACGATCTTGTCGGTTCGTTGTGGCAGATCCACCGGGATCGGCACCGCCACCATCGGCGCGGTCACGATGAAGATGATCAACAACACCAACATCACGTCGACCAATGGGGTCACGTTGATATCGGCCAGTGGACGCCCGCTATTGCCTGCTGCACTGAATGCCATTCCAGTTCCCCCAGGGCGAGGCCGGCTGCCTCGCCACCGAAGCTACGCTTGCTTCCGGGGGTTTCCAGCGATGCCGCGACTTCTGTTCAGCTTCCATTTGCACGGAAGGGGCGCGCTTGTTCATGTGCGGGTTGGGCTGCTGCTCTGCCGTTGACGCTGCGGCCGTTATCCTTCCGCCATGAATAAAATCTTCCTGCTGCCTCTGGCCACCCTCGCCGCGCTGCTCAGCGCCTGCGTCCAGGCCCAGAACCTGGACGCACAACGCACCGCGATGCGCACCGCCATCGACAATGCCGAGCGCGGGCAGTTCGATGCCAACGCCGCCGCGCCGCTGCGCGACCACCCGCTGTACGGCTGGCTGGAGTTCAGCGCCCTGCGTCGCAGCATCGACACGTTGCCGACCACGCAGGCGCAGGATTTCCTCAAGCGCTACCAGGGCCAGGCCGTGGCCGAGAGCTTCCGTTCGGCCTGGTTGCCCGCCCTCGCCCGCCGCCAAGACTGGCCGACCCTGCTGGCCAACTGGAAAACCAGCAACGATCCCGGCCTGCGCTGTGCCGAGCTCAACGCACGCCAGGCAACAGGCAGGGCCGATGCGCAATGGACCAGCGACGCCCAGTCCGTCTGGCGCAGCGCCGGCAAGTCGCTGCCCGATGGCTGCGACCCGGTGTTTGCGGTACTCGCCAGCCGCGGCGGCCTGACCCCGGCGCTGCGCTGGGAACGCATCGACGCTGCCGCCGATGCGCAGCAACCGGCGGTGATGCGTGCCGCCGCACGTGGCCTGCCAGCCGCCGAGCTGGCCCAGGCCAATGACTACGCAGCCTTCGTCGACAAGCCCGACGCGCGCGCCCTGAACTGGCCGAAGAACGAACGCAGCCGTCGCATCGCCGTCGACGGCCTGCAGAAGCTGGCCAAGGCCGACCCCGGCGCCGCCGAGCTGCAGCTGCCGCAATACGCCCAGGCACTCGCCCTCAACGCCGAGCAGCAAGGCAAGGTGCTGTATGAGATTGCGCTGTGGACGGTGGCTTCCTATCTGCCGGATTCAGCGCGGCGCCTGGCCGCCGTGCCCGAGTCGGCCTATGACGAACGCCTGCACGAATGGCGCACCCGCGAAGCGATGGCACGTGGCGATTGGCCGGCAGCACTGACCGCCATCCGCAAGATGCCGGCCAGCCAGCGCAACGACTCGCGCTGGCGCTGGTTCGAGGCCCGCCTGCTGGAGAAGACCGGCAAGCCGGCCGAGGCCACCGCGCTGTACCGCGCCGCCTCGGCCGAACCGACCTTCCACGGCTTCCTGGCCGCCGACAAGCTCAAGCAGCCCTACAACCTGTGCCCGTGGAATCCCGGCGACAGCGCAGCGGCAAAGACCGCCGTCGGCCGCGACCCGGCGCTGGTGCGGGCAATCGAGCTGTTCAAGATCGAACGCCCAAGCTGGGCCGCGCGCGAATGGGCCGAGGCCTTGTCGCGTTTCGACGACAGCCAGCGCCGTCTCGCCGTCGAAGTGGCCAGCAACAACGGCTGGTTCGACCGCGCGGTGTTTGCGTTGAAAGGCCCGCAGGAGTTGCGCCTGTACAACCTGCGCTTCCCGCTGCACCACGACGACACGATCCGCCGCGAAGCCGCCCGCAATGCGCTGGACCCGGCCTGGATTGCGGCGGAAATCCGCGCCGAGAGCATCTTCAATCCAAATGCACGTTCGCCGGCCAACGCCATGGGCCTGATGCAGGTATTGCCCGCCACCGGCGCCAGCGTGGCCAAGAGCATTGGTCTGAGCGGTTATGGCGGTGCGTCCAGCCTGTATGACTCGGATACCAACATCGCCATCGGTACCGCCTATCTGCGCCAGCTGATGGACAAGTACAACGGCCTGCCCTACGTCACCATCGCCGCCTACAACGCCGGCCCCACCCCGACCGCACGCTGGCAGAGTCAACGCCCGAACTACGACCCGGATTTCTGGATCGAGACCATCAGCTACAAGGAAACGCGCGAATACGTGGCGCGCGTGCTGGCCTTCAGTGTGATCTACGACTGGCGCCTCAACAACAACGCCCTGACCCTGAGCGACCGCATCGTCGGAAAGACCCAGGGCGCGCGCAAAGCCTTCAGCTGCCAGCAAACGCAATAACGCCTGTAGAGCCGAGTCAGGCTCGGCACTATCGCTTCAGCCCCTCTCCCGCTAGCGGGAGAGGGGTTGGGGTGAGGGCAGCTTTTTCGCTTGCAAAGCCCCCGCCGAGCATGGCTCGGCACTACCGCTGCTGCCCCCTCCCTTTCGCGCAGCGAAGGGGAGGGTTGGGGAGGGGTCGGCTCTTGCGGCCTTCCAGCATTGTCGGCTTCGCGGCTTACGCCGCTCCTACAAGAACATGCATGGCCGGTAACGCCCCTTGCCGAGCATGGCTCGGCACTACCACCTCTGCCCCCTCCCTTTCGCGCAGCGAAGGGGCGGGTTGGGGAGGGGTTGGCTTTTGCCGCCTTCAAGCATTGTCGGCTTCGCGGCTTACGCCGCTCCCACAACAGTGGGTATTGCTGGTGCCCCCCTGCCGAGCATGGCTCGGCACTACCGCTGCTGCCCCCTCCCTTTCGCGCAGCGAAGGGGAGGGTTGGGGACGGGTCGGCTCTTGCGGCCTTCCAGCATTGTCGGCTTCGCGGCTTACGCCGCTCCCACAACCGCATGCACTGTTGGTGACGCCCCTGCCGAGCATGGCTCGGCACTACATGTGCGGCACCGCATCCGACTTATCATGGCCGCATGAAGACTTATCTCGTCGGCGGCGCTGTCCGCGATTCCCTGCTCGGCCTGCAAGCCGGTGACCGTGACTGGGTGGTGGTCGGTGCCACGCAAGCGCAGATGGAAGCGGATGGCTTCAAGGCCGTGGGCAAGGATTTCCCGGTCTTCCTGCATCATCTGACCGGCGAGGAACACGCGCTGGCGCGCACCGAGCGCAAATCCGGCCGCGGTTATCGCGGCTTCGTGGTGGATGCCGATCCCTCGGTGACGCTGGAAGAAGACCTGCAGCGCCGCGATTTCACCATCAATGCCATTGCCCGCGACGAGGAAACCGGCGAACTGGTCGATCCCTGGGGCGGTGTACGCGATATCGAGCAACGCGTGCTGCGCCATGTCGGCCCGGCCTTTGTCGAAGACCCGTTGCGGGTACTGCGTGCGGCACGCTTCATGGCCCGCTTCGCACCCCTGGGCTTCACCCTGGCACCTGAAACCGCCGCGCTGATGCGCGCGATGGCAGCCAGCGGTGAACTCGATGCCTTGGTGCCGGAACGCATCTGGCAGGAACTGCGCCGCAGCCTGACCATGAAACAACCCTCCGCCTTCCTGCGCTGCCTGCACGATACCGGTGCGTTGTCGGTGATCCTGCCGGAAATAGATGCGCTGTACGGCGTACCGCAACGCGCCGAGTTCCACCCGGAAGTGGATACCGGCGTGCACCAGGAAATGGTCAGCGACATGGCCGCACAGCTGGCACCGGGCGATGACCTGATCGGCTTCGCTGCCCTCACCCACGATCTTGGCAAGGCCTTGACCCCAACCGACGAACTGCCGCGCCACATCATGCATGAGCAGCGCGGCCTGAAACCGCTGGCCAAACTCTGTGAGCGCCTGAAGATTCCGATCGACCATCGCCAGTTGGCAGAAGCGGTCTGCCGCGAACACCTCAACGTGCATCGCATCGACGAACTGCGCGACGCCACCGTGCTGGAGCTGATCCAGCGCTGCGACGGTTTCCGTCGCCCCGAACGCATCGCACAGATGGCCCTGGTCTGCGAATGCGACAAGCGCGGACGGCTCGGCTTCGAGGACAGTGACTACCCACAGCGCGCAACCCTGCAGCGCCTGCATGCGGCTGCACTTGCGATCAATGCACGCGATATCGCCACTGAAGGCCTGCAAGGCCCCGCCATCGGTGAAGCCTTGAAGAAGGCGCGGATCAAGGCAATCAGCGTGGCGCGGTGAATGCCAACCGTTGTCGCAGTCGTTGGATGTTGTGGGAGTGGCGTAAGCCGCGAAGCTGGTAATCCAACAACAAAAGCAGCTGTCTGCAATTGCATGATCTGCCATTGCTTTCGAATTGGTGGCTTCGCGGCTCACGCCGCTCCCACAAATCTGCAAACGGCGGCTTCAGATCTTCAGATAGATCTTGCGGCGGTCCATCCATGCCATCGGCAGCCACCAGATCGCCACGAAGCTCAAGGCCATCGCCAGCGAGGCGAACTGTGCGCCGCCCAACGGGGTCAGCCAGCGGTTGAACAGGTGTTCCCACAGCCAGCCCCAGCTGCCGGTGGCCATCATCGCCAGCACCATCGCCGAGGAACCGGCATAAGCGGTGATCGCGTTGACACCGAAGCGGCGCCCCAGCGCGGGCCACTGCCGGCAGTCGATCAGGATGTGCGCCAGCCACAGGCCCGCACATGCCCAGCCGCCGGTCCACAGCACATACGACGAGGTCCACAGGTTCTTGTTCAAGGGCAGCCACTGCGCCCACAGGCCGCCGGCAATCAACAGCAACACCGCAGCAGGCAGCAATCGCCATGGACGTTGCCGCAGCAAGGCACCGGCACGCAGGCCGAGCAAGGTCGAAGCCAATGCGCCCAGCGTGGACATCAGCCCTTCCGGATCATGGCCATGGCCGGTCGCCGGGTCATATTGATACAGCAGCGCGCCGAACAACGAAGTATCCACGCGGCTGCTCAGATTGAGCCAGGGCTCCAGCGAGCCACCTGCCACCAACAGCGCAGCGTAGCCGGTCAACAACACGCCAATGCATAGCCACTGCAAGCGCGGCTTCAACCAGATCGCCGCCATGCCAGCAGCAGCGAAGCACAGGCCAATGCGTTGCAGCACACCCCATGGCCGGTAGTGCGCCAGATCCAACCACCACCAGGCGAGAAAGTGCAGCAGCAGGCCCAGACCGAGGATACGACCGGCGCGGATCAATACCGTGCGCGTCAATGCACCACGATCACTGCCCTGCTCCACCCGCGGCACGACGCCCAGCGCGATGGACACGCCGACGATCACCAGGAAGAACGGAAACACCAGGTCGGTCGGCGTGCAGCCGTTCCATTCCGAATGCAGCAGCGGCGCGTAGACATGGCTCCAGCTGCCGGGGTTGTTGACCAGCAGCATGGCCGCGACGGTGATGCCGCGCAGGGCATCCACCGAGGCATAACGGATGGCTTTATTCATGGGCACTACTCACAGGCCGAAACTCAGTCGCGCTGACCAGCAATCCAGGTGCCCTGCACCTGCAGATCGGCGTCCAGCAATACGAAATCCGCCTGGTAGCCGGCCGCGATATGTCCGTAACGATCATCGAGGCCAAGGAACTCCGCCGGATAGGTCGACGCCATGCGCGATGCTTCGGCCAGTGAGAGACCCAGCAGGCCAACCGTGTTGCGCACGGCGGTGATCATGTCCAGCGCCGAACCCGCCAACGCGCCAGCGGCGTTGCGGACCACGCCATCAACGGCAGTGATGGTTTCGCCGTACAACTCGAACGCCGGGTTGTCCGAACCGACCATCGGCATCGCATCGGTGACCAGGAACACTTTGCCGCGCGGTTTGGCCGCCAGCGCCACGCGCAGGCTGGCCGGGTGCACGTGCACGCCATCGACGATCACCCCGCACCAGCTGTCGGCATCTTCCAGTGCCGCGCCCACTGCACCGGGATCACGCCCCTGCAGCGGCGACATCGCGTTGTAGAGATGGGTGAAGCCGGTGATGCCAGCGTCCAGACCGGCGCGGATCTCGTCGTAGGTACCGGCGGTATGACCGGCAGCAACGATGGCGCCGTTGGCGACCATCTGCTGGATCGTTGCCAGCGGTACGCGCTCGGGTGCCAGGGTGATCAGGGTGACGCCGTTGTCCAGCGCCGTGGCCATGCGCACTTCATCGGCATCCGGTACGCGGAACTTGCCCGCATCGTGCGTGCCCTTGCGTGCCGGTGCGATGTAGGGGCCTTCCAGGTGGATGCCGAGCACGCCCGGCACCTTGGCAGCAATCGCCTCGCGGGTGGCCTGCACCGCGCGCGCCATCACCTCGGCATCGTCGCTGATCAGGGTCGGCAACATGCCAGTGGTGCCGTAGCGGCGGTGCCCGGCCACCATCGTGCGCAGCGCATCGACGTCGGTCTGGTTGTTGAACAGCGCGCCGCCGCCGCCATTGACCTGGGCGTCGATGAAGCCGGGCAGCAACCAGCCGCCGCCCAGATCCACCTGCGCGTCGGCCGCGGCAACGGCCGGGTCGTCGCTTGCGACGAGCGCAGTGATGCGGCCGTCTTCGATCAACACCGCGACATCGTCACGGAAGTTCTCGCCGGCAAGTACCCGGCCATTGCGCAGCGCGGTTTTCATCAGACCGTTTCCGTCACCTTGTTGAGGTGCGGCGGCAGGTCCGGGTTGTTGCCACGGCGCAGCGCCAGTGCATTGATCGCGCGGTAGAAGCTCTGGATGGTCAGCAGCGGTGCGCACAGCGGATGCGGAGCAGATGCGGTCGGCAGGTTGCCGCCCTCGCCGGTCAGCCATACCTGCGCGCCGCGCGCGGCGAATTCTTCGGCCACGGCACGGGTGCCGGCGCCGGTTTCGTCCGGCTGGGCGAAGGCAAGCACCGGGAAATCGCGGCCAACCAGCGCCATCGGCCCGTGCTTCACTTCGGCCGAACTATAACCTTCGGCGTGCAGGCCACAGGTTTCCTTGAATTTCAGTGCGGCTTCCTGCGCCGCCGCAAGGCCCGGGCCACGGCCAAGCACGAACAGGTTGTGCGCATCGACCAGACCATCGGTCACCGCCGTCCAATCGCAGGCCCATGCTTCGGACATCGCGGCCGGCAAGGCATCCAGCGCGGCGATCAGTGCCGGATCGTTCTTCCAGTACGCGCCCAGCTGCAGGATCGCTGCCAGCGAGGCCAGGTAGCTCTTGGTCGCAGCGACACTGCGCTCGACGCCGGCGCCCAGCGGGATGACGGTTTCGGCCAGCAGTGCCAGTGGCGAATCCTCGACATTGACCAATGCCACCACACGCGCGCCGGCAGCCTTGGCGGCCTCGGCATTGCGTAGCAGATCGGGGCTCTTGCCCGACTGCGAGATCACGATGTACAACGCGCCCCGCAGCTGCAGCGGCGCTTCATAGACCGAGCCCACCGACGGCGACGCCGAGGCGGTCACCAGGCCGAGCTGGGTCTCGAACAGGTACTTGGCATAGGTAGCCGCGTGATCGGAACTGCCACGGGCGCAGGTGATAACGAACGGTGGCGGGTTCTGGCGCAGGTCTGCGGCCAGGGCCTGCACCACGTCGCGGTTGCGTGCGAACTGGGCGGCGATGACAGAGGCGCTTTCCGCGGCCTCGTTGAACATCAGGGTTTCGGTTTCACTCGGCAGTGCCATGGATCGTTACTCGGAGAGGTCGGGGGGAGATGACGGAGGTCGCGACGGCTGCTGGCGCAGCGGTGCGGTGGAGCCACGTACCACCAGCTGCGGTACGAAGCCCTGGTTCTGCAGCTGTGCCGGGCTGTCTTCGTAGGCATCGGTGCGCAGCTGGCTGATCAGCAAACGCGCGGCATGGCGGGCGATGTCGCCGGTGGCCTGCTTGGCGGTGGTCAGTGCCGGCCACGACTGGCGCGAGAACGGGCTGTCCTCGAAACCGGCGATGGACAGGTCGTAAGGCACGTTCAAGCCGGCCGAATTGGCTGCGGCCAACACGCCAGCGGCGATTTCGTCGTTGGAGCCGAAGATGGCGGTAGGCGGTTCACGCAGCGCCAGCAGGCGGCGCGCACCACGGAAGCCATCGTCAAAGGTGTAGTCGCCCGGGATCACCAGGTGCTTGTCCAGCGGGATGCCGTAGTCCTTCAGCGCCGCTTCGTAGCCGGCGTAGCGCTCGCCGCTGGAACGGTGCGAGGTGCCGCCCCACAGGAAGCCGATGCGCTGGTGGCCAAGCTGGATCAGGTGCTCGGTGATCTCGTAGGCGGCATCGCGGTCATCGACGAACACGCAGGGGCCATCGCCCGGGTCCTCGGTGGCGGCGATGATGCGCACGGTCTTGATGCCGCGTGCATTGAGTGCGGCCACCAGTTCCGGGCGCTCGGACATCGGTGCGGTCAGCACCAGCCCGGCCAGGCGCGAACGCTGCACCCAGTCGGCCAGTTCCTCGGCCAGCATCGGCGAGGTCGAATCGCAGGGATGGATCTGCAGGCCGAAGCCGGTCTCGCGGCAGGCCGACAACACGCCGTTCTGTACCCCGATGATGTGGTACGGATTGGGGTTGTCGTACACCAGCCCGATCACGAAAGTAGTGTTGCTGCGCAGGTTGCGCGCGGAAGGATCGGGCTCATAGTCCAGCTCGGCCACCGCACGCAGCACGCGCGCGCGGGTGGCCTGCATCACCGAAGGCTCGTTGTTGATCACCCGCGAGACGGTCTTCAAAGAGACCTTGGCACGCTCGGCGACATCCTTGATGGTGGGTCTACGCATTACCGGTTCCCGCGTTGGCTCGATTGCCGCCATGATGCTTGATTCAGGCGCCACGTGCCTTGCCCGCGTTATGACCTACGGTGCCGAAGTACAGGATGTACAGGTAGCAGGGGATCATCAGTGCGGCGAACACCAGCTGGAAGTGTTCCGGGTACGCGTGCTTGAGCAGTGCAAAGGCCTGCGGGATGATCGCGCCGCCGGCAATACCCATCACCAGCAGGGCCGAGCCGATCTGGGTGAAACGGCCCAGGCCGCGGATCGCCAGCGGGAAGATCGCCGGCCACATCATCGCGTTGGCGAAGCCCAGCGCGGCAACGAAGCCCACCGACACATAGCCGTGGGTGAAGTACGCGCCCAGGGTGAAGACCACGCCCAGCACCGCCGACACCGCCAGGTACTTCTCCTGCGAGATGAAGCGCGGGATCACCAACAGGCCGATCACGTAGCCCACCAGCATCGCGAACAGGGTGTAGGAGGTGAACAGCTTGGTCTGGTCCAGCGGCAGGCCGAAGGCATTGCCGTAGGTACCGATGGCGTCACCGGCCATCACTTCCACGCCGACGTAGACGAACAGACACATCACCCCCAGCCACAAGTGCGGGAACTGGAAGATGCTGCGCTTGGCGGCCTTGCCGTCATTGGCCGCGGCATTGGCCTGGTCCGGCTGCACTTCCGGCAGCGGCGAGAACAGCACGCCGACTGCGACCAACAGCAGCACGCCAGCAATCACCATATAGGGTGTATGGATCTTGGCGGCGAAGCTGTTGAGCAGGTCGGCCTTGGTTGCGGCGTCGGCCGCCTGCACCTGGCTTTCCAGGTCGCCGATGCCGTGCAGCACGAAGGTACCGATCACCACTGGCGCGATGATGCCGGCGATCTTGTTGCAGATACCCATCAATGCAATGCGCTGCGCGGCGCCCTCGATCGGGCCGAGGATGCTGATATAGGGATTGACCGCAGTCTGCAGCAGGGCCATGCCGCCGCCGATGACGAACAGACCAGCCAGCGCACCGCCGAACCAGCGCTGCGTGGCGAACTCACCGAAGCCCATCGCACCAACCGCCATCACCGCCAGACTGAGCGCCAGGCCCTTCTTCATGCCGGTGCGACCGAGGATCCAGGACGCTGGCAAGGCCAGGAAGAAGTACGACAGGTAAAACACCATCAGTACCAGGAAGGCTGATACCTCGTTCACGTCGAAGGCCAGCTTGACGAAGGTGATCAACGGGCCGTTGATCCAGGTACAGAAGCCGATGATGAAGAACAGCACGCCGACGATGGCGATGGACGACGCCATGCTGGTACGCGGCGTCGAGACGGGAACAGCAGACATGGGCAAAGCTCCTGCGGATGCGGGAGACGGATCGAGGCCGTCCGGCGACTTACGTGGGAACAACGTTGTCACATTTATGGTTTGCTGCGGACAAGTTTGTCAACAACGCAGCTCCGCCGGGTTATTCGGGCAGCTCATCAGGAATGTCCCATAAGCCCGTAAGGATCAGGCTTTTGGCAGAAAACCCTGCAAGTTAAGCCACTGCACGCTATCGGATGCAACAAATGCAGGCGGCGCAAGGTTTGCGCAGACACGCTGCGGCGCAGCATCGAAAGTTTCAATTATTCGTTGACATCGTTGTCAGAAGGATTACAGACTCGCCCCCCAATGGTGCCCCTCCGGGCGCTCCGCCTCGCCATAGGGAAACCGAGTGACAGCTGTCGTCCCCCCACTGCAGACCACCCGCCTCGACCCCGCCTCCCGGCCCTTCTTCGCCGCCGACGTGGGTGGCACGCACGTCCGCGTCGGCCTGATCCGGGCCGCGGCAGCAAACGACCCGTCGATCGACGTACTGTCCTATCGCAAGTACCGCTGCGCGGACTATCCCAGCCTCAGCGCGATCCTGTCCGACTTCGCCAGCCATAACCCGCCGGTCGAGCATTGCGTGATCGCCACCGCCGGCTACGCGCTGCCGGACGGCACGGTGATCTCGGCCAACCTGCCGTGGCCGCTGTCGTCCACCCGCATCCGCGATGACCTCGGCTTTGCCGGCGTGCATCTGGTCAATGATTTCGAAGCGGTCGCGCATGCCGCCGGCCATATCAGTGCCAGCCAGGTCCTGCAGCTGACCGGCCCGGCCGAAGCCGAGCGCGGCCCGACCCTGGTGATCGGCCCGGGCACCGGCCTGGGCGCCGCCGTGTGGATCCCGGTCGGCAACCGCTCGGTGGTCCTGGCGACCGAAGCCGGCCAGGCTTCGCTGGCAGCCACCACCGAACTGGAAATGGCGGTGCTGCAGCAGATGCTGCAGGACCGTCCGCATGTGTCGATCGAACAGGCACTGTCCGGCCCCGGCCTGCTCAACCTGTACAACGCGCTGTGCGCGGTGCGCGGCGTCACGCCGGTGCACACCACCCCCGATGCCGTCAGCGCCGCCGCCTGCGATGGCAGCGATCCGCTGGCCGTGGAAACCCTGCAGTTGTTCTGCGGAATCCTCGGCTCGACCATCGGTGACATGGCCCTGCTCTACGGCGTGCAGGGCGGCATCTATCTGGCTGGCGGCATCCTGCCGAAGATCAGCCAATTCCTTTTGAACAGCACCTTCGTCGAACGCTTCCTCAACAAGGGGCCGATGCGCAAGGCGTTGCAAAGCATTCCCGTGAAGCTGGTAGAGCACGGGCAACTGGGCGTCATCGGCGCTGCCAGTTGGTATCTGGAAAAGTCGGCCACGTAAGCCTTCAGCAGCATAAGCAACAGATCCACCAGCAGGACCCGTAGTAACGCGGCACGCAGTGCCAATCAATCTTGATGTTGAGGAGAGACAACATGCATCGCAAGACCCTGCTTTCGGCAGCCATCATCAGCTGTATTGCTTTCAGCGCGCACGCGCAGGATGCCGCAAAAACCGCCACCGACCTGGACACCGTGACCGTCACCGGTATCCGTGGCTCGATGGAAAAGTCGCTGGATACCAAGCGCGAAGCCAACGCCCGCGTTGAAGTGGTCACCGCCGAAGACGTCGGCAAGCTGCCGGCGCACAACGTTGCAGATACCCTGCAGCGCCTGCCGGGCGTCAACATCAGCTCGTCCTCTGCCGACGAAGGCGGCTTCGACGAAGCCGACCGCGTCAGCATGCGCGGCACCAGCCCGAGCCTGACCCAGACCCTGATCAACGGCCACAGCGTCGGCTCGGCCGACTGGTTCGTGCTGAGCCAGGGCAGCAACGTGGGCCGCAGCGTCAGCTACACCCTGCTGCCGTCCGAACTGGTCAGCTCGGTTGAAGTGAACAAGTCCTCGCAAGCCAAGCTGCAGGATGGCGGCACCACCGGTACCGTCAACATCATCACCCGCAAGCCGCTGGAATTCCCGAACCAGATCACCGCTGAAGCCTCGATCGGCGCAGTGCGTTCCGACTCGGCAAAGTCCAACGACCCGCAGCTGTCGGGCCTGTTCAACTACAAGAACGACGACGGCACCTTCGGCGTGATGGTGCAGGCCTTCAGCCAGAAGCGTGAGCTGCGCCGTGAAGCACAGGAAATCCCGGCCGGCTTCTTCCAGATCGATCCCAATGGCAGCGTTGCGCAGAGCAATCCGGACCTGGCCGGCGTGTATGCCCCCAGCCTGCTCGGTTCCACCCTGTTCGAGCAGACCCGCGAGCGCAAGGGCGGCCTGATCGGCCTGCAGTTCAAGCCCAGTGACAATCTGACGCTGGGCCTGGAAGGCTTCAGCTCGAAGATGGATGCCAACAACTACAACCGCAACTTCATGTTGTGGGGCTCATCGATCATGAGCGACGTCAAGGACAGCAACGGCAACATCACCCGCCCGGGCCAAGCACCGGACGCCGGCTACGTGGTCAAGGATGGCGTATTGACCAACGCCAACTTCACCGGCCAAGCCGGTCGGGACTACGCCGTGTACGACATGATCTACCGCGAAGCAACGGCCAAGAGCAGCTATGTGACGCTTGATGCCGACTGGCAGATCAACGACTCGCTGAATGCCAAGTTCCAGGCCGGCAACACCAAGGGCACCGGTTCGACCCCACGCCAGTTCATCGCCGAGCTCACGATGGGCACCGGCGGTGGCGCAAACTGGACCACGCATGGCGCAGGCAGCCCGATCGACTGGAACGTCGGCGGCGACCTGTCGCCGGGCGCTGCAAACTGGGGTGGCACCTGGGGCAACCAGGAAGTCACCGCCGAAGACAAGGAGAAGTGGTTCACCGCCGACTTCAACCAGTACTTCGATAGCGGCACGCTGAACTCGATCGACTTCGGCCTGCGTTACGCCGACCACAAGCGCGAAGCGCTGTCACCCGAAGGTGCCACCCCGGGCGATATCTGGACGAGCCTGCAGAATGGTGCCACCGCCAACTATCCGGGCGGCTTCGCCGGCGGCATCGGTGGCAGCTTCCCGCGCAACCTGTGGTACTTCACCCCAGGTGCGCTGAAGGACGCGATCCTCAACAACTCCACCTGGCTGGCCAACAACGATGGCCCGGATGGTCGCCACAACTACGGCGCCGAATGGAAGGTGGCCGAAAAGAACTTCGCCGGCTACGTCCAGGCCAACTTCTCCGGTGATCGCTGGAGCGGCAACGTCGGCCTGCGTTACGTCAACATCGACCAGGACATCAACACCTACCAGGCTGTCAGCGACGCCGCCAATGCTGACGTGCGCAGCCTGTTCGGCATGTGGAAGGCGCTGTCTTACAACAACAAGCACGACCGCATCCTGCCCAGCGCCAACTTGAAGTTCGACCTGACCGATGACGTCGTGTTCCGCTTCGCCGCGTCGCAGACCCAGACCCTGCCGGACTTCTCGGCCCTGGGTGCTTCCTCGTGGGGTTCGGACCTGAGCCGCACCGGTGGCGGCGGCAACCCGAAGTTGAATCCGGTGCTCTCGACCAACTTCGACGCCAACCTGGAGTGGTACTTCATGCCGCGCGGCCTGCTGTCGGTCGGTCTGTTCTCGATGAACCTGAAGGACTATGTGGCCTTCGGCACCGAGACGCAGATGCTGTTCAGCGAATTGACCAACCAGCTGGAAGCCTATGAAGTCGCCGTGCCGGTCAACTCCAACGGCAAGGTCACCGGCGCGGAAATCGCCTATGAGCAGCCGATCGGCGACAACTTCGGCATCAACGCCAACTACACCTATGCCGACGGCAGCACCTCGCACACCTGGGAAGACGGCAGCAACAACCTGCTGGGTACCTCGAAGAACACCTACAACGTGGGCGGCTACTTCGAGAACGACACCTTCGGTGCACGCGTCAGCTACACCTACCGCTCCGAGTTCCTGATCGGCCTGAAGGGTGCAAGCCCGTACTACCAGGATGAGTTCGGCACGCTGTCGCTGTCGCTGAGCTACAAGGCAACGGATTGGCTGAGCGTCAGCTTCGATGCGCTGAACCTCAACAACCCGACCCTGAAGTACTACCAGAGCTCGGTCATTCCGAGCGCATTCTACGAGAACGGTCGCCAGTACTACCTGAACTTCCGCTTCAAGTACTGATCGATCCCGGCATGCAACATCGCCGGTTAGCGTGACCCGCCGGGCCTGGATCATTCCGGGCCCGGTTTTTTTTAGCTCTTCAATGTAGCGCCGAGCCATGCTCGGCATCGGTTACGTTCGGCAATGCTTGCGCTGCCGAGCATGGCTCGGCACTACAACAACAGCAGCAACAGCAGCAACAGCAGCAACAGCAGCAACAGCAGCAACAGCAACATCCTGCCGGGCATGGCTCGGCACTACACAAGATCGATGCGGCACTAAACACTGCCGCCCAAGCACAGACAGGAGCTCCGCCCATGACGAAGTCCTTCCACAAGCGCAGCCGCGCGCCGTGGCTCAGCAGCTGCGTATTGCTGGGCATGTCCGCCCTGCAGGTACAGGCCGCCGACACCACCTCCGCCCCTTCGCTTGTCCCCCTGCCCGCCAGCTACCAGGCTGGCGGCGGCAAGGACTTCGTGCTGCAGAACTCCGCCCGCGTCGGCGGCAACGACGAGGCAGCGCGCCGCGCCGCCGCGCAGTTCGTGACCCTGCTCAAGCAGAACGGCGGCCCGACCCTCACCGTGGCCGACAACGCCAGCAAGGCGCAGGTCCGCTTCCGCCTCGATCCATCGGCAACCAATACCGCCGAAGGGTATGCACTGAAAGTTTCCAACACCGGCATCGATGTCAGCGCCGGTGATGATGTCGGTCTGTTCTATGGCGCGGTCACGGCCGCGCAGCTGCTGACCGGCAACACGCCAGGCCATGTCGCCGCCGCCACCATCAACGACACCCCGCGCTTCCCGTGGCGTGGCTTCATGCTCGACTCTGCACGTCACTTCCAGAGCATGGACGAGATCAAGAAGCTGCTCGATGCGATGGCGCAGCACAAGCTCAATACCTTCCATTGGCACCTGACCGATGACCAGGGCTGGCGCATGGAGATCAAGCGCTATCCGAAGCTGACCGAAGTCGGCAGCTGCCGCGTGCCGCTGGGTGATGCCGGCATCAATACCGCCACCGGCGAAGCGCGCCAGTACTGCGGCTACTACACACAGGAGCAGATCCGCGAAATCATCGCCTACGCCGCCGAGCGCCACATCCAGGTGATCCCGGAAATCGACGTGCCCGGCCATGCCACCGCCGCCATCGTCGCCTACCCGGAGCTGGGTACCACCGAACAGAAACTGGTCATCGACAATCAGTGGGGCGTGTTCCCGAACCTGTTCAACACCGAGGAAGCCACCTTCCAGTTCCTGGAGAACGTGCTGGAAGAAGTGATCCAGATGTTCCCGTCCAAGTACGTGCACGTCGGCGGCGACGAAGCGGTCAAGGACCAGTGGATCGCCTCCAAACGCGTGCAGGAGCGCATGCGCGAACTCGGCGCCAAGGATGAAATGGAAATGCAGAGCCATATCATCAAGCGCCTGGAGAAGTTCCTGGAGCAGCACGACCGCCGCCTGATCGGCTGGGATGAAATCCTCGAAGGCGGCCTGCCGCCGGAAGCCACGGTGATGTCCTGGCGTGGCACCGAAGGCGGACTCAAGGCCGCCAGCGAAGGCCATGACGTGGTGATGTCGCCTGTCACCCACATGTACATGGACTACCTGCAGACCGAGTCGCCGAACGAGCCGCCGGGCCGCCCGGCCACCATCACCCTGCAGAAGGCCTACGAGTTCGAGCCGGTACCCGCCGAACTGGCAGCGGACAAGCGCTCGCACATCCTTGGCCTGCAGGCCAACATGTTCAACGAGCACACCCGCAACAACCAGAACCTGGAACACAACCTGTTCCCGCGCCTGGCCGCGGTCGCCGAGACCGGCTGGAGCCCGCAGGAGAAGCGCAACTTCGGCAACTTCCTGCAGCGCCTGCCGCAGCAGCTGCAGCGCTACCAGGCGATGAACATCGCCTATGCGAAGACGCCGTTCCAGGTCGACATGATCGACAAGGGTGAGCACCGCACTGGCGCGGTGCAGGTGAGCCTGAACAATCCGCTGGGCTACCCGGTGCATTACACGCTGGATGGCAGCCCGGTCACCGCAAGCTCGCCGCTGTATGCGCAACCACTGCAGTTGAAAGTGCCGCTGCAGGTACAGACCGCCGCGTTCTTTGATGGCAAGCCACTGGCCAGCGCCAACACCTTCAAGCTTGACGCTGCTTCGTTGCTGGTCCGCGAAGACACCCAGCTGGGCCTGTGCCCGAATGGCGGCAAGCTGCTGCTGCGCCTGGAAGATGACGGCCCGGCAGAAGGCGAGCGCGAAGTGTTCAACGTCAACATCTTCAACCCGTGCTGGTTGTGGAGCGATGTTGACCTGTCGGATATCAGCCGCATCAAGGTGCGTGCAGGCCGCATTCCGTACAACTTCCAGCTGGCCCATGACGAACCGTCGCGCAAGTTCGCGCCGGCACGCACTGCCCATGGCGAAATGGAGATCCTGGCCAACTGCGAAGGCAAGCCACTGGCCTCGATACCACTGCCGGCCGAACCGAACGCCGACGGTTTCCTCGAGCTGGACGCCAGCATCACCGCCCCCGCAGCACGCGGCGACCTGTGCGTGCGCTTCACCGGCGACACCCGCCCGAACATGTGGACACTGGACTGGATCAAGCTCGAACCGGGCAAGTAATCCACACAGCGGTTTGATGTCGACAGAAGGCCACCGCTTGCGGTGGCCTTCTGCTATCTCTCACCCGGCCTGCGGAGATTCCCGGAGTGTTGCGATTTGTGGGAGCGGCGTAAGCCGCGAAGCCACTGGTCCAGCCGTTGGCAGCAGCCCTGCACGTCGCCTCCCCGAGGCCCACTGCCTGCCGGGGTGCCTGAAAGTCCTCGATTTCATTTCCACCGGCTTCGCGGCTTACGCCGCTCCCACAAGGGCTTTTGTCGTGCCAAAAAATTTCACGCGACTTCAGCAACCCCGGGGAACTCAACACAAAATCCCTCAGGGATTTCACATGAAACAAAAATAGCCCCTTAAATCATTGATATATAGGCATCGCCAGCTTAGCGCCGAGAGTGAAAATTTTTTGCAGTGCGCCTTGACATCGTTGTCACGAAGCGCTGACACTCCGCATGCCGCAACGCCAACAGGTGTCGCGCCAACTTCCAGGGGACGTGCGTGGTTGCCAGCCGGAATCCAACAGCCAAGCTGACCACTCCGACATCTGTCGCGCCGTTGCTGGCCGCCGATGTGGGCGGCACCCACGTCCGCGTCGGACTGGTACAACCGGGCAGCAGCACCGGCGCGCCCATGCAGCTGCTGGCCTACCGCCAGTACCGCTGCGCCGACTACCCTGACCTGAGCAGCATCCTTGCCGAGTTCCCGGTCGACCACGCCAACGTGCGCGAATGCGCCATCGCCAGCGCCGGCTACGCCCTGCCCGATGGCACGGTGATCTCCGCCAACCTGCCGTGGCCGTTGTCCTGCAACCGCATCCGCGATGACCTCGGCTTCGCCGCGGTTCACCTGGTCAACGACTTCGAAGCCGTGGCGCATGCCGCCGCACATATCGACGCCAGCGATGCCCTGCAGCTGAGCGGACCGGCCACCGCTGCCGAGGGTCCCGTACTGATCGTTGGCCCCGGCACCGGATTGGGCGCGGCGCTGTGGATTCCCAATGGCAATCGCTCAATGGTGCTGGCCACGGAAGCCGGGCAAGCCTCGCTGAGTGCCAGCAGCCCGCTGGAAGTCGCCGTGCTGCAGCACATGCTGCACGGGCGCAGCCATGTCGCCATCGAACACGCCCTGTCTGGCCCGGGCCTGCTCAATCTGTACAACGCGCTGTGCGCCGTGCGCGACACCATGCCCGTGCACACCACGCCCGATGCAATCAGCGCCGCCGCCTGCGACGGCAGCGATCCGCATGCCGAACAAACGCTGCAGCTGTTCTGCGCGATTCTCGGCTCGACCATTGGCGACATGGCGCTGCTGTACGGCGCCCAGGGTGGCATCTACCTGGCTGGCGGCATCCTGCCCAAGATCAGCCAGTTCCTCATCAACAGCAGCTTCGCCGAGCGATTCCTCAACAAGGGACCGATGCGCGAGGCGCTGCAACGCATCCCCGTGAAGTTGGTAGAACACGGGCAACTGGGCGTCATCGGCGCCGCCAGTTGGTATCTGGGACGCAGGGAAACAGAACCCGTCGCGTCGAGTCCGGCAGTACCGCAGGTGCATGAGGCTGTCTGCTCGTGCACGGGTTCCCACTGAACTACATACGGCCGGTTCGCCGGCATCCATCAATGATGAGGAGAGACATCATGAGATACCGCAAGTCCGTACTATCCGCCGCCATCGTCACCTGCCTGAGCTTTTCCGCGCACGCGCAGGATGCAGGCCAGGAAGCCACCGAGCTTGACCGCGTCGTCGTCACCGGCATCCGCGCCAGCCTGCAGCAGTCGCTGGAAACCAAGCGCAATGCCGACGCCATCGTCGACGTGATCACCGCCGAGGACGTCGGCAAATTCCCGGCCACCAACGTCGCCGAAGCGATGACCATCATCCCGGGCGTCACCATCGACCGTGCATACGGCCAGGGCGAGAAAGTGTCCATCCTGGGTACCGATCCGGCCTTGAACCGCACCCTGCTCAACGGCCAGTCCATCGCTTCCGGCGACTGGAACATGTCCGACTTCCCGACCCGAACCTTCAACTACTCGCTGCTGGCGCCGGAACTGGTCGGCAAGGTCGAAGTGTTCAAGTCGCCGGAAGCACGCCTGGACGAAGGCTCGATCGGCGGCACCGTCAATATCTCCACGCGCAAGCCACTGGACATGCCGGAGAAGGTCAGCGTCAGCGGTCGCGTCAGCTACGGCCGCAACGACCGCGTCGACAAGACCGATCCGAGTGCCTCCGCCGCCTTCGGCTGGAAGAATCAGGCCGAGAACTTCGGCTTCATTCTCTCGGCACAGGCCAGCAACGAAAGCATCCGCCGTGACGGCATCGAGTCCTACGGCACCGTCACCGCCAAGAACTACCGCGATGGCGTCGATGGCGCAGCCGGCTCGGTCAACAACACCGGCGATGACTGGTCGGTGCCAGCACTGCCGAATGGGCAGCAGCCGCAGAAGCCGGGCACCTGCCAGGGCGCCTGCGCGGACGCCCTGAACGCCAACCCGAATGCCGTGGGCCCCGGCTCGATGAGCGCACATTTCTTTGAACAGAAGCGCAAGCGCAACACCTATTCGGCATCGCTGCAGTTCAAGCCGGTCGAGCAGCTGAACATCGAGTTCAACGCATTGAAGGTCGACGCAAACTTCGACCACATGGCCCAGTCCATGTTCGTCTGGCCTGGCAATACCTATGGCGGCCTGATGACGATGACCGATGTCACCATCAAGGACGGCTTGATTACCAGCGGTACGCACAAGAATGGCCGCGTGGCGTTCGATCTGCAGAACCGCCGGGCCAAGGTCGAGTCGGAAACCTACGACGTCAAGGTCGACTGGAACGATGAACGCTGGTTCGCCTCCACCCACATCGGTCGCACCAAGGCCGAAGGTGGCCCGAAGCAGGTCTATGGCAGCTTCCTGGCCAACGCCGACTACACCTGGTCGATCGAAAATGGCCCGAACAAGCCGGGCAGCGTCATCTTCCACGGCGCAAACCCGTTCACCGACCCGGAAGCTTTCCGCATGGATGGCGGCTATGCCAATCCGTGGCACACCAACCCGCCAGCCGAAGGCAACTGGGCATCGGGCTGGGGCGGCAACCTGGTGGAAAAGCCAACCCTGGACAAGGAAACCTACGGCCAGCTGGACTTCGGCCTGAAGCTGGATTCGCCGGTCTACCTGATCCGCGCCGGCTACAAGCAGCGCTCGCATGAAACCGGCCAGATCCAGCGCGGCGTGACGCTGGCATCGATCCAGGGCTATGGCGATGCCACCGCCTCGATGTTCAACCCGCGCCCACTGCCGGGCAACTATCTGAGCGGCTTCGGCGGCTATGGTGACCTCGCCGATCGCTTCACCATCGACGGCTGGGCACTGGCCGACTACATCGCCAGCAACAAGTGGCTGGCACCGTGGCAGACCGCACCGGTCCCGACCACGCTGGGCAATGCGGAGTTCGCACGCAACACCTGGACCATCGAAGAAGACATCAAGGCCGCCTACGTGCAGGCCGACTTCAGCTTTGACCGCCTGCGAGGCAACATCGGCGTGCGCTACGTACAGACCGAAGTGGGCAGCGGCGCCTGGATCTGCACCGTCAACAACCCGAAGGATTGCACGGCGGACAAGTACGAGTGGCGGGTCAAGCCGAGCAAGTACAACAACGCGCTCCCGAACCTGAATCTGGTCTACGACGCTACCGACGAGCTGGTGCTGCGCTTCTCCGCAGCCAAGACCATGGCCCGTCCGGGCTACGCTGACGTGTCCAGCTACCTGTGGCTGTCCGATCAGCAGCAGACCGGCGGCGGCGGCAATCCGGACCTGAAGCCCTACCTGTCCACCAACCTGGACTTCTCGGCCGAGTGGTACTTCTCGCAGAACGCGATCCTGGCCGGTTCGCTGTTCTACCGCGACGTTTCCGACTACATCCTGATGGCAACTCGCGAGGAAACCCACTGGAACATCAACCAGGGCAAGGAAACCATCTATCGGGTTGATCGCCCTCAGAATGCCGGCGACGCCAAGATCAAGGGTGCATCCCTGGCGTGGCAGCAGAACTTCGGCATGGGTTTCGGCATCGTCGCCAACTACACGTACTCCGATGGCGAGGCCACCAATGGCCGTCCGCTGCCGTACAACTCGAAGAACCAGTTCAACATTGCGCCGTTCTTCGAGAACGACAAGTTGGCAGCCCGCATCACCTACAACTGGCGCGACAAGTACTTCACCAACGTCAGTGGCGGTCGTGACCTGTGGACCATGGACTACACCTCGGTCGATGCCTCCATTTCCTACAAGATCACCGACAACCTCACCGTTGCCCTGGAAGGCATGAACCTGCTCGATGAGGAGTACCACTCCTACTCCGGCACCGAGCAGCTGCTGCGCGGCGCCTACCTGAGTGGCCGTCGCTACAACGCTTCGCTGCGCTTCGCCTTCTAAGCCAGCACCAACGCAATACCGTTTCCGCTGTTCTTTCTCCTCCAGCGGGCCTGGGTTTTCCAGGCCCGCTTTTTTTGTGCCCGTGCAGGCAATCGCTGCAATGAAGCGGAACCGCAATTACCAATGAATTGACGCTGAACATAATTTTCAGGCATCAAATAAATACCGTTGAATCCATTTCAGTAGATATGAATGGAAATTTCCTTTCATAGCAAAATCGCTTTATTAAAAGCACTAAACGCATGAAATCGCCTTCTTAAGCCGGGTCTTTTTCATGAAAATTATTTTTGCAAAAAGAAAAAATTCACCGCAAACTCCACTCCTGGCTGAACACCGGTAGTCCCGCGCTCCACCCAACGCATCGAGGCATGACGTGGACAAGCATCGCCAGCAACACCTTCACTTTTTCCACGTCGGCAGCCTGCATCGCAGGGCGGCCGCGCGCGACCTCATCCCCACGACCGCCTCTGACTGACGCCAGATTCCACGCGGCCGGCCAGCTCGCTGACCGCGACCATCTAACCGCATGCCCGCCCGGGCTGCGGCAATCACTGACCGGCTCGCATTCGTCGGCCATCCATCAGCAAAGGGAGAGAGACCTTTGAACCACCGCAAGTCGCCGCTCACCGCCGCCATCATCAGTTGTCTGGCAATCAGCTTCTCCGCCGCCGCCCAGGACGCACAGAAAGAAGCAACCGAGCTTGACCGTGTCGTCGTCACCGGCATCCGCGCCAGCCTGCAGCAATCGCTGGAGACCAAGCGCAATGCCGATGCCATCGTCGACGTCATCACCGCCGAGGACGTGGGCAAGTTCCCGGCCACCAACGTCGCCGAAGCGATGACCATCATCCCCGGCGTCGCCATCGACCGCGCCTTCGGCCAGGGCGAGCGCGTCAGCATCCTCGGCACCGATCCCTCGCTCAACCGCACCCTGCTCAACGGCCAGACCATCGCCTCGGGCGATTGGAACATGTCCGACTTCCCCACCCGCACTTTCAATTACTCGCTGCTGGCACCGCAGCTGGTTGGCAAGATCGAGGTGTTCAAGTCGCCCGAAGCCCGTCTGGACGAAGGCTCGATCGGCGGCACCGTGATGATCAGCACGCGCAAGCCCCTGGACATGGAAAAGTCGCTGACCATCTCCGGCCAGGTCGGCGTGACCCGCAATGAAGTGGCCAGCACCAACGACCCGAATGCAGCGCTGCTGCTGGGCTGGAAGAACCAGGCCGAGAACTTCGGCGTGGTGTTCTCGGCACAACGCGACGAAGAAAACATCCGCCGCGAAGGCTACGAGGCATTCAACGTCATCACCGCCAGTGCATTCAATGCGTCGATCGCCAACGGCACCTGCGCTGGCGCCTGCGCCGACGCGATCCGCGCCAATCCGAACGCCATCGGCGTCAACTCGGCCGGTGCCGGGTTCTTTGAGCAGGAGCGCAAGCGCGACACCTATACCCTGAGCCTGCAGGCCAAGCCGGTCGACAAGCTCGACATCGAGTTCAATGCCTTCGCCATCGATGCCAGCTATGACCATCAGACCCACCCGATGTTCATCAACCAGGGCAACAACTTCCACAGCGGCGGCAGGCTGACCGACATCACCATCAAGGATGGCATCGTCACCGGTGGCAAGATGAAGAACGCGCTGTCGATCTTCGACCTGCAGAGCCGTTGGGCCGAAACCGAATCGCGCACCTACGACCTGAAGGCCGCCTGGAACGACGAACGCTGGTCGCTCAGCACGCAGATCGGCAGCACCCGTGCCGATGCCGGCCCGCGTCAGTTCTACAGCGAATTCCTCGCCCACACCGACTACGAATGGAAGGTCAAGAACTCCGATACCAATCCATTCGAAGTCAGCTTCCCGAACGGCAACCCGTTCACCGACCCGTCGCTGTTCCGCTTCGAGGGGTGGGCAGGCAACGTGGTCGAGAAGCCGACCGTGGACAAGGAAAAGTATGGGCAGATCGACTTCGGCCTGAAGCTCGACTCGCCGGTCTACCTGCTGCGCTTCGGCTACAAGCAGCGCGATCACTTCGTCGGCCAGGTGCAGCGCGGCTTCGGCCTCAATACCGCCGCTACAAACAGCGCCGGCGAGTTCGGCCCGCGGCCGATGCCGGGCGATTACCTGTCTGGTCTTGGTAATGGCGGCGCACTCTCGGATCGTTTCACCGTGGACCCGGCCAAGCTGTACGAGTGGATCATGAGCGGCAAGTGGTTGGCGCCGGGTGCTTCGATGCCTGCGTTGTCGCCTTTCAACTCCGGCGAATTCGCGCGCAACACCTGGTCGATCGAGGAGGACAGCAAGGCTGTCTATGCCCAGGCTGATTTCAGTTTTGATCGCCTGCGCGGCAACATCGGTGTCCGCTACGTGCGCACCGAAACCACCAACGAAGGCTACACCTGCGCCAACAACGTGAACCCCTGCCCGCAATGGGAAACCGTCGTCGCGGGCAAGAAGTACAACAACGTACTGCCCAACCTCAACCTGATCTACGACCTCAACGATGATGTGGTGCTGCGCTTCTCCTCGGCCAAGGTCATCGCCCGCCCGAACTATGCGGACATGTCCAGCTACATCTGGCTGACCGACCTGAACCTGTCCGGTGCCGGCGGCAACCCTGACCTGGATCCGTACCAGTCCACCAACTTCGACTTCTCCGCCGAATGGTACCTGTCGGAGAACGCGATCCTGGCCGCTTCGCTGTTCTACCGCGACGTCAAGGACTACATCCTCAACCAGTCGCAGAAGGAAACCCACTACAACATCAACCAGAACCGGGATGATCTGTACGACGTGACCCGTCCGCAGAACGCCGGCAACGCCAAGGTCCGCGGTTATTCGCTGGCATGGCAGCAGGGCTTCGGCGCGGGCTTCGGCATCGTCGCCAACTACACCTTCTCCGATGGCGAGGCCGATGATGGCCGTCCGTTGCCGTTCAACTCCGAGCACCAGTTCAACATCAGCCCCTACTTCGAACAGGGCAACTGGAGCGCACGGGTCACCTACGGCTGGCGCGACAAGTACTTCACCCGCATGGCTGCGGCCAACACCCAGGTGTGGACCGATGACTACGCATCGCTGGATGCCTCCGTCGGTTATCGCATCAACGACAACCTGGCCATCCAGATCAACGCCATGAACCTGCTCAACGAGAAGTACCACAGCTACTTTGGCAGCAAGGCGCTCACCAATGGCCTGTACACCACCGGCCGTCGCTACATGGCGTCACTGCGTTTTGATTTCTAAGTCAGGCAACCGCTGCTGATGCCGTACCGCGGGCCCGGTTCGCCGGGCCCGCCCCTTCCTCCGCATTCACCTCTCCACGACCCTGACCGGGCCACCCCGATGCATGTCTCCTTCTGCAACCGTGCTCCTGTTCTGCGCCAGCAACGCGCCTGGAAGCGAATGCTGCCCGTCTGCCTGTTGGCAATCAGCGGCCTCGCACAGACACAGACACAGACAACCGATCTTTCCGGCTACTGGCTTGGTGAGATAGGCAGCGCACGCGAAAAGGTCGTGATCGGATTGCAGCTGCAGGCTGATGCCGACGGCCGCTACGACATGCAACTCGACCTGCCGGCGGCTCACCTGCAACGCCTGCCGCTGCCCGACAAGGCCGAGTTCGACAACAAGGTGCTGGCGCAGAGCGCACTGCACATGCGTCTGCAGCAAACAGGCAACCGCCTTGTTGGCAGCATGCTTGGCGAAGGCGAGCAGGTCAGCCTGCGCCGCGCCAGCCGCGAACAGCTGCCCGCTGCAACGCATCCGGCCACCGACGCGGAAACCTTGCCGGCCCCGCGCTGGAGCACCCGCCTGGGCGGACAGATATTCGCCTCCCCGGTCACCCATGAAGGCATCGCCTATATCGGCACTACCAGCGGCGCGGTATCTGCAGTCAGGCTGGACGACGGTGCGGTGCTGTGGACCGCAACGACCGGCTATCCGGTGTATGCCAGCGCATTGGTGACCGCCGATGCGGTATTCGTGAGCAGCGATGGCGGTTACCTGCATCGCCTCGACCGCCATAGCGGGCGCGAACAATGGCGCTCCTCCATCCAGGGCAGCCAGACCAGCCGCGAACCACCGCATCCCCAACTCGCCGCCTGGGAATGGCAGGCGCCGCGTCCACTGCTCATCGACGGACAGCTCTACATAGGCGGCGCCGATAGCACCGTGCAGGCACTGGATGCAAAAGACGGTGCCATGCGCTGGAAGACGCAGTTGCCCGGCCGCATCCTGCACAGCCCCGCCAGCGATGGCAGACACCTGTTCATCGTCAGCGAAGCAGGTGCCGTGCAGGCATTGGCGCTGCGCGATGGCAGCCCAATCTGGCAGTACCGCATGAAGTCCCGACCGGGGGCAGCGCCGATGGTGCACGCCGGCCGCGTGTTCGCCAACGATCGCAGTGGCGTGCTGTACGCACTCGGTGCGGCCGATGGCCACCCGCGTTGGCGCAGCCAGTTCTGGACGTCGTGGATAGAGTCGGAACCCGCCTTCGATGGCGACACGCTGTATATCGGTTCTTCCGATCTACGCAAGATCAGCGCGATCGATATCCGCAACGGACACGTGCTATGGCGCACCGATGTGGGCGGATGGAGTTGGGGAACGCCACTGCAGCTGGGCGATCACCTCATTGTCGGCATGGCGGCGGGCAAGCCGTATTTCCTTGAACACAGCGCCGGCATGGCCCTGCTCGATCGCCGCGATGGTCGCCTGATGGCGCGGCGCACGATGCCGGCCGGGCATGGCTTTCAATGGGGCATCGCCGGCAACCTCGCTACCGATGGCAGCATCGTGGTGGCCGCCGACATCGAGGGGGTGCTGAACGGCTTCGCCCTTGATGCGATGATCCCGAAGCGCAGCAGCACTGCCTCCTTGCCATCACCTGCACTGCTGCAGGTCGGCTCCGTCTTGCCTTCCTCCCCCCATGGATTGCAGCAACCGTAACTTCAACCGCGAACGCACCAACCGGCTGCACGCCAGCCGATATTTCGAAGAGGATTCACGATGACCGGACACCGACTTCCCACCCATGCACTGTACGCTGCGCTGCTGCTTGCAGTGGCCGCACCCAGCGGCCATGCGCTTGCTGCCACCACTACTGCGCCTGCGTCGTGGCAACAACCGGTGGAAGTCACAGGCGCCAGCATCATTCCGCGTCCGGTATCAGTGCAGCCGGGCAATGGCCGCTTCTACGTTGATGCATCGACCCGTGTCATCGCTGCAGACGCTGCCAGCGAAGTCGCCAACCAGTTCACCCAGCTGCTGGCGCGCACCACGCCGCTGCAACTCCAGGCCAGCAGCAGTGGCCAAGCCAAAGGCGCAATCCAGTTCCGCATCAACAAACCTGCCGCCAATGCCGCATCGCCGGAAAGCTATTCGTTGCGCATCAACAGCGATGGTGTGCTGGTCGAAGCCGGTGATGCGCGAGGTCTTTTCTATGGCGCCATGTCGCTATGGCAGCTGCTTTCCGGCGCACCCGCAAGCAGCATCACCTTGCCGGCGATGCAGGTTGAAGACGCACCGCGTTTCAGCTGGCGTGGCTTCATGCTCGACTCGGCGCGGCATTTCCAGAGCATCGACGACATCAAGCTGATCCTCGATGCGATGGCCACGCACAAGCTCAACACCTTCCACTGGCACCTCACCGATGACCAGGGCTGGCGCATGGAGATCAAGCGCTACCCGAAACTGACCGAAGTGGGCAGCTGTCGTGCAGCGGCGGGCGAAGCCGGCATCGGACCCGATGGCAAGCCGCATCTGTACTGCGGCTACTACACGCAGGAGCAGATCCGTGACGTGGTGGCCTATGCTGCCGCACGCCACATCACGGTTGTGCCCGAGATCGACGTACCCGGCCATGCGCAGGCCGCGGTAGCAGCCTATCCGGAACATGGCGTTGTCGATGGCCCAACCCAGCCATCCGCCAATTGGGGCGTTAACCCCTACCTGTTCAACCCGCGCGAAGAGACCCTGCAGTTCCTGGAAAACATCCTCGCCGAAGTGCTGGAGATGTTCCCCGGCCAGTACATCCACATCGGTGGCGACGAGGCGGTGAAGTACCAGTGGCAGGATTCGCCGCAGGTGCAGGCCTATATCCGCGAGCTGGGCCTGAAGGACGAAGAAGCACTGCAGTCGTACATGCTCAAGCGCCTGGAAAAGTACCTGGAAGACCACGACCGCAAACTGATCGGCTGGGACGAGATCATCGAAGGCGGCTTGCCGCCGCAGGCCACGGTGATGTCCTGGCGCGGCATCGAAGGCGGCATCGAGGCGGCCACCCACGGCCACGACGTGGTGATGACGCCGGGCAATACCTTGTACCTGGATTTCCTGCAGACCAATCTGCCGGAAGAACCCACCGGCCGTCCCAAGTTCACCTCGATGCAGCGCGTCTACGCGTTCGACCCGGTGCCGGCCGAGCTGACCCCGGCGCAGCGCAAGCACGTGATCGGCGTGCAGGCCAACATGTGGACCGAGCACACCCGCAACGGCAAGGACCTCAAGCACAACGTGTTCCCACGCCTGGCGGCGCTGTCCGAGATCGCCTGGACGCCGCTGCAGAACAAGAGCTACGACGACTTCCTTGCACGCCTGCCGGCGCAGTTGCAGCGCTACAAGGCATTGGGCATTGATTACGGCCAGACCGCGTTGTCGGTGGCAATGAAGCGTCAGGACGATCGTGCAGCTGAGAAGGTGACGGTCGAGCTTTCCAACCCGCTCAGCTACCGCGACATCCGTTACACCACCGACGGCAGCACGCCGACCGCGCAGTCACCGGCCTATCCCGGCGCGCTGACCTTTCCGGTGCCGACCGTGCTGACCGCGTTGACCTTCTTCAATGGCAAGCCGGTGGCCGACAAGCCCAGCCAATGGAACTTCGATGCGCAGTCGCTGCTGACCCGCACCGACAAGACCCTGGCGCAATGCCCGCAGGGCGGCCGCCTGCTGCTGCGTCTGGTCGATGACAACCCGCTGCACGGTGAGCGTGACAACTTCGACGTCACCATCTTCAACCCGTGCTGGTTGTGGGAAGACGCGCAATTGCAGGACATCGCCTCGATCAAGGTGCGCGCCGGTCGCATTCCCTACAACTTCGGCCTGCTGCGCCCCGAGGAAGCCAAACGCGGCTTCCGCAAGCCGGTGAGCCAGTACGGCGAGTTTGAAGTGCGTGCCGGCTGCGAGGGCCGCGTGCTGGCCACGGTGCCACTGCCGCAGCAGCCGGGCAAGGATGGCTTCATTGAACTGGAGGCGCCGCTGCAAGCCGGCGCCGGGCAGATCACCGACCTGTGCATGACCTTCAGCGGCGATACCCGTCCGCAGATGTGGGTGCTGGACCAGGTGCGTCTGCAGCCGAAGCAGTAAGGCCCGGGGAGCAATCACCGGGAAGGCGCGGTGCGGTACGTGAGTCCTCTCCACCCACGTCCCGCACCGCACCGACTTTGCAAAATCACCGGCGACTTGGCAGCGCCTGTGATGGCGCAAACGTAGCAGCCCAAGGGCCGCCTGCGGAAGTGCCATAAGGGCGGAAATAGCTGATTTATCTAAAGAATTAAGTTGCAGCCGCAACCAGAACAGGTTGCGGCGCAGCCCGGCGGCCCACTAACGGCTCAACGCCCTTGCAGCCTCAACAGCACATCCCGCAGCGGCGTCAGCACCGTCAACATGCCGATCAGTACACCGCTGGCATTGGCCAACGCATCCATTGGATCGGCCATGCGCGTAGCAGTCAGTGCGCCTTGCGCCCACTCGATGCCCACGCCCATCGCAACCAAACCTGCGGCCACCCAGCACAGCGCGCGGCGGCTGCCGAACAGCTGCACCGCACTGGCAGACAGGATGAAGTAGGCCAGCAGGTGCTCGACCTTGTCACTGTTCTGCGGCAGGTTCAGTTCTGGCGGCGGAATCAGGCACACCACGATGACGGTCAACACCGCCGCACACCACAGGCCCAACCAGAACCCCTGCCGACGCAGCGGCTTCAGCGTCGTGCTTACAGCCGCCACGTCAGGTCACCGAGCAGGAAAGCCGCCGACATGTCGACGTCGCGGCTGAAGCCCATCACCTGGAAGCGTTCGCCCATCTCGGTTGGCAAGGTCAGCCGCTTAAGCTGGTCGCGCAGGCGCAACTGGCCGACTTCATCGGTGCGCTCCTCAGCCTGCAGCAGCAGATCGGTGATGCCGTTGCCGAGCAGGAAGTTGGCCTGGTTGCTGTAGCCGGCCAGCTCAAAACCGGCATTGGTACCGGCTTCAGCCAGCGCGGTGAAATCCACCGAGGCAGTGATGTCCTGCAGACCCGGCCACAGGAATACGTCGTTGTGCACGCGGTGACGGTAAAACGCGCGCATCGTGCCGTCGTTGCGATCGTGCTGGTAGAACTCGCTGCGCGAATAACCGTAGTCGACGAACAGCATCGCACCACGCTGCATGCCACCGGCCACGGCCTGGATCCAGTACGGCAGCTGCGGCAACACCTCGGAGCGGTAACCGTGCGCGAACGGACGCTCCAGATAGCGTTCCACATGCCGCACCGCGCCCAGCATCAGCTGGTCGGCCGGTTGCGCGCCGCGCACGAAGCGGCCTTCGCCATCGAGCTCGACGGTCTCTTCATAGATCTCGCCTTCGTCGGCGAGGAAACGCGGTGTCGGCAGGGCATCGATCACTTCGTTGGCGAACAGCACGCCGTCCCAATCGTCATCGAACGGCCGGTCCAGCCACTCCACCAACGCGAACACCGGCGGAATGAGTGCACGTTCCAGGCGCTCGCGCTGACGCTCGCGCAGGTCGGCACTGGGCTCGAGGATCGCGTAGCGCTCAGGCAGCGCGTCCAGCTCCAGCAGGCGCTTGAGCATGATTTCGGCAAACGCGCCGCTGCCGCCGCCCAGTTCCAGCATGCGTGCCTGCGGGCCGAGCTGCTTCAGCACCGGCGCCACCGCATTGGCAGTGGTGGCGGCAAACAATGACCCGATTTCCGGCGAGGTGACGAAGTCACCGGCCGCACCGAACTTGCTGGCCCCGGCGCTGTAATAGCCCCAACCCGGCGCATACAGTGCCAGCTCCATGAAGCGCGAGAACGGCACCGCACCACCTTGGGCGAGGATGTCCGCACGCAGGTGCGCGGCCAGCTGCTCGCTGTGGGCGAGCGCATCTGAATCGGGGGTTGGCAGGTCGGAATGCATGATGCGGCGGTTTGCGAGGACAATGCACAGGATAGCTGAGTAAGGAAATCCCAGATGACAGAATCCCAACGGGTGGCCCTGGTCACCGGCAGCGCGCGCCGTATCGGCGCCGGCATTGCCCGTCACCTGCATGCCCATGGCTACCGCATCGCCCTGCATGCACACCAGTCCAGCGAGGAGCTGCAGTCACTGGCCTTCGACCTGGAGAGCGAGCGCGCCGGCAGTGTATTGGCGCTGGAGGCTGATCTGCGCGACGTGGCCGCCCTGCCCGACCTGGTCGAACAGGCGGTCAGCCACTTCGGCCGGCTGGATGCACTGGTCAACAACGCCTCCAACTTCTTCCCTACCCCGTTCGGGCAGGTACAGCCAGAGCAATGGGATGAATTGTTCGCGGTGAATACGCGTGCACCGTTCTTCCTTGCACAGGCCGCCGCGCCGCACCTGATCAAGCAACGTGGTGCCATCGTCAACCTGACCGACCTGCACGCCACCCAGCCGCTGCGCGAGCACCCGGCCTACAGCTCGGCCAAGGCCGCGCTGGAGATGGTGACCCGCTCGCTGGCACTGGAACTGGCCCCGCATGTCCGCGTGAATGCCATTGCCCCCGGTGCCATCCTCTGGCCCGAACAGGGCAAGAGCGAGGCGGCCAAGCAGAAGCTGATGGAGCGCACCCCGCTGGGCCGCCTCGGCACCCCGCACGAGATCGCCTCGGCGGTACGCTGGCTGCTGGACGACGCCGGCTACATCACCGGCCAGACCCTGCGCCTGGACGGCGGCCGCCTGCTGACCTAATGCCACGCACCCGTAGTGCCGAGCCATGCTCGGCAGTGGCTTTACCAGCGAACAGCTGCCCTCACCCCAACCCCTCTCTCGCACGCGGGAGAGGGGCTCAGGAAGCCTTCGCCACGCCCACCGTAGTGCCGAGCCATGCTCGGCAAGGGCTCTACCAGCGAACAGCTGCCCTCACCCCAACCCCTCTCCCGCACGCGGGAGAGGGGCTCAGGAAGCCTTCGCCACGCACCCGTAGTGCCGAGCCATGCTCGGCAAGGGCTCTACCGGCAAAAGCCAGCTTGTGGGAGCGGCGTAAGCCGCGAAGCCAACACTGCATCAGCCAGCGAAAAGCCAACCCCTCCCCAACCCTCCCCTTGCCTGCGGCAAAGGGAGGGAGCCAAGCGTAGTGCCGAGCCATGCTCGGCAGGGGCATTACTGGACAAGGCCAATGCCGAGCATGGCCCGCGGGGCGCGGGGCTGCCCGGCCCCCCCCCCCCCGCCCCCCACCCCCCCCCCCCCCCCCCCCCCCCCCCACGACAGGCACAGCCTTACAACTCCACCGTATCGAACGCCTGCCCATATTGCGGGTGCTGCTGCCACATCTGCTGCAGGCTCAGTCCACGCACCGGGTCGATGAAATCCGGGGCGATGTCGGCCAGCGGCTTGAGCACGAAGGCATGCTTCAACTCAGGACGCGGGATGCGTAGATGCCCCGGGCCTTCCACCACCAGGTCGCCGTAATAGACCACGTCGATATCCAGGGTACGGTCGCTGAAACGCGGGCCGGAGCGGTCACGCCCGTGCGCGTCTTCCACCGCATGCAGCCAATCGTCCAGCTCGCCCAGCGGCAGCTCGGTGTCCAACATCACCGCGTTGTTGAGGAAGTCCGGTCCGTCGAAACCCACGGCCGGGGTGCGGTAGGCCGGGGAGACGCGGATCGCGCCAAAACGTTCGCGCAATACGGCAACGGCCGCCTGCAGGTAATGCTGCGGTTGCAGGTTGCTGCCCAGGCTGAGGAGCACGGTGGTCATGAGTTGGTTTGCCTGCGGGCCCGCCCGCGCCACGATGGACGAGCTTGAGCACCGCATCGTAGGAGGGGGCGCACATGATAGGCCAGCCGTCGCCAACCCGCATATGCCAGCAGCGCTGTATCAGCCCACACCGAGCGCGTCGGCTACCGCACGGAATACCCGCTGCATCTCCAGCGGCTTGGGCAGCACGTGTACGCTGATCCCCGACGGCGCCTCGCCATCGGCGAAGGCCGGCGCATTGGCATCCTCCAGCACGATTGCCGGGCCGCGATAGCCCATCGCCTGCATCTCCGCCAACAGCTGTCCCGCCGACAACAGGGGAATGCCGCTGTCGACCAGCACCACATCCGGCAGCCCGGCCTCCTGCAGATGACGCATTGCCACCGCGCCATCGCTGGCCAGGCGCATGCGATAGCCCTGGCTGGACAGCGCATTGCCCAGCAGCGACAAGCGTGTCGCCTCGTCATCGACAACCAGCAGGCGCTCACCATGACCGACACGGGTTCTTTCCAGCGGCTCGGCATCCTCGCTGCCGGCGCTTTCGCACATCGGCAACAGCAGTTCGAAGGTGGTGCCCTCGCCCAGCGCGCTCTGCACCTGGATCTTCCCGCCGATGCTCTCGACGATGCGATGGCAGGACACCAGGCCCAGCCCGGTGCCTTCCGTCTTGGTGGTGAAGAACGGAGTGAACAAACGCTGCACGGTGGCCGCATCCATGCCGATGCCATCATCGCTGACGCGGATGCGCACCATGCCTTCCTCGCCGGCGACACGCTCGGCAACCAGGCTCAAGCTGCCACCGTCGGGCATCGCCTGGATGGCATTGAGCGCAAGATTGAGCAATACCTGCTGCAGCTCGGTGTAATTGGCCTCGATCGCCATGCGATCGTCGGAGACTTCCAGATGCAGCTCGGCATTGCGCGGCAGGCTGCTCTTGAGCAGCATGCCCACCGCCTGGAACAGGCGCTGCAGCACGATCCGTTCGCTGGGTTGGCGTGAGCCACGCACGAAGGACAGCATCGACTCGACCATCTCATGGCCACGGCGTCCGCACTCGGCGATGACATCGGCCAGGCGGACGATCTTGGGATCATCGCTGCGGTCACGGATCAGGTCCGGAATGATTAGCAGGGGCTGCAGGATGTTGCGCAGGTCATGGCTGAGCCCGGCCGCGAGCAGGGCCAGGCTCTCCAGCCGCTGCGCACGCATCAACTCATCTTCAACCCGCAGGCGTTCCAGCTCGCTGCGGGTCTCGCGTACCAGCCGTGCCACCGCCGACGGTAGCCGGGCTGGCTGGTGCTTGATGATGTAATCATTGGCGCCTTGCTGCAGCGCCTCCACCGCGGTCTCCTCACCCATCGTGCCGGAGACGAAAATGAAGGGAACCCTGGGGTGCAGCTCACGCAGGATCTGCAGTGCCTGGTAGCCGGAAAAGCCGGGCATGCTCAGGTCCGACAGCACCATGTCCGGCACATTTTCGGCCAGGGCATCGCGCATCGCCGGCTCGTTGTCGACGCGCTCGAACTCGATCTGCAGACCGGCCTCGAGCAACTGGTCGACGACCAGCTCGGCATCCACCGGCGAATCCTCCACCAGCAGGATTCGCAACGGCCCCAATGGCGCTCCCTTGTTTGGCATCTGTGTTTACTCGTGCTCCGGTGCCTGGTTGATCAACGCCCAGAAGGTGCCGATCGTCCGCACCGCCTGGAAGAACTGGTCGATGTCCACCGGCTTGACCACATAGGCGTTGACGCCCAGGTCCCAGCTGCGGGCCAGGTCGCTCTCTTCGCGCGACGAAGACAGGATCACCACCGGCAGGCGCTTGAGGTCCTCATCGGCGCGGATCAGCCGCAGTACTTCAAGGCCATCCATGCGTGGCATCTTGATGTCCAGCAGCAGCACGGCCGGCAGGCCTTCCTCGCGCTGGGCGAACGCGCCGCGCCTGAGCAGGAAGTCCATTGCTTCAACCCCGTCTTCGACGTGCACGATGGGGTTGGCCAGGGAGGCATCACGCAGCGCATCGATTGCCATTTCGGCATCGGCTTGGCTGTCTTCGGCGAGCAGGATGGTGCGCAGGGGACTCATTCCACGGTGTCCTTGTTGGATGCTTCGGTTGCCTGGGGAAGAACGAAACTGAAAGTGGCGCCTTGATCCACCTGTGCGTCGGCCCAGATGCGGCCGCCGTGCCGGGTCAGCACACGGCGTACGCTGGCCAGGCCAATGCCGGTGCCCGGATATTCCGAGGCCTTGTGCAGCCGCTGGAACACACCGAACAACTTGCTGGCGTATTGCATGTCGAAACCAGCGCCATTGTCGCTGACGCTGAACTGATGGCTGCCGTCGGGCAGCTGTTTGGCGTTGACCTCGATGACCGCCTTGTCGCGCGCCGCGGTGTACTTGACCGCGTTGCCGAGCAGATTCAGCCAGACCTGGCGCAACATGTTTTCATCTCCGATCAGCACCGGCAGCCTGCCGATCTTCCACTCCACCTCGCGCGGCTTGCCATCCTCGCCGGCTTCGTTCTTCAGGTTGGAATCGAGCAGGGCACGGGTATCGGCCACCAGTGACTGCATGTCCACCCGCTGCAGGCGCATCGCGCCGCGTCCCAGCCGCGAGTAGACCAGCAGATCATCGATCAGCGCCGCCATCAGCTGCGCAGAGTTGCTGATCACCTCCAGGTAGTGCTGGGTCTTGCTGTCGCCCCCCTCGCCGAGGTGTCGCCGCAACTTGTCGGAGAAGCCAGCCACATGCCGCAGTGGCGCCCGCAGATCGTGCGAGACCGAGTAACTGAAGGCCTCCAGCTCGCGGTTGACGTCAGCCATCTGCTCGACCTTGCCTTCAAGCTGGTGATTGAGATCCTCCACGTGCTGCTGCACGGCGCGCTGTACGGTGATGTCGCTGATCGTCATCAACACCACGTCATCCTCGGCGTCGGGCAAGGCCATGCGCCGGGCATTGATCAGCATGGTGCGATGCATGCCATCCACGCTGCGTTGCTGGTGTTCGAAATCCCACAGCTCGCGCCCACGCAGCAGTACATCGGCCAGGCGCTGGCGCACCAGCGGGTCCTCCCACGCGCCGTCACCGATGTCCTGCAACTGCTGCAGGCTGATATCGGCATCGTCAACGCCGTACAACTCGGTGAATGCGGTGTTGTGCAGCACCACCCGCAGTTTGCTGTCGAGCAGGACGATGGGCTCACGCACGGTCTGCAGCACCGCACTGGCGCGGGCGCTGGCCTTGCTCAAGCGCAGCTCGACATCGGCACGACCACCGATCTGCCGCTGCAACAACCACAGCACCAGCCCCAGCAGCAGCAACTGCACCGCCAGCGCGGTCCAGGTCACCATCGACGCCAGCTGTTGCTGCTCCCTTGCCTTGGCTGCGCGCTTCACCAGCAGCGCGTCCTCGTGATCCTGCAGCTCCTGCACCAGTTGCCGGATCGGGTATTGGAAGGTCATTTCCTCGATCAGCTCGCGCTGTCGGGGTGAGTCGGTGCTGGCGGCGATTTCCCTGGCCAGCGCCATGCGCCGCTCCAGCATCGAGTCCATCTTGCCGATGCGCACCAGCTGCTCCGGGCTGTCACTGACCAGCTGCGCCAGCTCGGTCAGGTTGACCCCGATACGATCGGCTGTCTGCAGGCGCTCCTGCAGTGCCGGCGAATCGATGCCCTTGGACAAGGTCAGCGCCGCCGATTCGACATCACGGATATCCGCCTGCAGGTTGTACAGGCGCGCGCCCACTGCCTGGGTATGCACGACCCAGTTGGACGCATTCACGCTATCGGCCGCCAACCGCTGCAGGGTCAAGGCCGGCACCACGATGATCAACAACGCGGCCAGACCCAGCCCATACAGGCGCCAGCGGCTCCAGCCATCGTCGGTCAATCGCGTCACCATCCCTTCCCCTGCGTGCTGACGGGCCGGCGCCTGACGCGACGGCCCGGAGTTCATCGACGGTGTCGATCCGGAGTCAATCGATGGTGGCGTGACCAGCACGACAGCATCGTTGACTGTCGGCCAAGGATTGCACGAATAGGTGTACCCGTGCACCCCCAGTCAGCAGGACCTGTGTCGATGCCTGCCTCGTCTACCAGCAAGCCTCAGTCCGCCTCGCCAGCAGGCTTGATCGCATGCCCACCAAACTCATTGCGCATTGCAGCCAGCATGCGGTCGCTGAAGGAATTCGCCTGCCGCGAGCGCAGCCGCTCCAGCAGTGACAAGGTGATCACCGGCGCCGGCACATCCAGTTCGATGGCCTCGGCCACGGTCCAGCGGCCCTCGCCGGAGTCCTCGACGTAGGGAGCGATGCCATCCAGCGCGGGGTTCTTCTGCAGCGCGTCGGCGCTGAGGTCCAGCAACCATGAACGCACCACGCTGCCATGCCGCCAGACCTCGGCCACCTTGCCCACGTCCAGCGCGAACTCGGCCTTCTTCTCCATCAGCGCGAAACCTTCGGCATAGGCCTGCATCATTCCGTACTCGATGCCGTTGTGGACCATCTTGCTGAAGTGTCCGGCACCAACCGGGCCCACATGCGCCCAACCGCGATCAGCTGCCGGTGCCAGCGCCTTGAACAGTGGCGACAGACGCGCCACCACCTCGGTTTCGCCGCCGATCATCAGGCAATAGCCTTCCTGCAATCCCCACACGCCACCGCTGGTGCCGCAGTCCACGAACGCGACCCCGGCTTCCATGCAGCGTGCAGCACGTTGCTGCGACTGCTTGTACCAGGAGTTGCCACCATCGATCACCACGTCACCAGCGGACAGCAGCGGCAGCAGGCTGTCCAGCGTGGCATCGACCACCTTGGACGGCACCATCAGCCACAGTGCACGTGGTGCCGGCAACGCCTCCACCAACGCCGACAATGCGTCCACAGTGGCAATACCGTGCCCGGCCACCTGCGCCCGCGCCTGCTCACCCGGATCAAATCCGGTGACGGCAATCCCCGCATGCTGCAGACGCTGCGCCATGTTGGCGCCCATGCGGCCCAGGCCGATCATTCCCAATTCCATATTGAAGCTCCTCCGACGGTAGTGGCTATCCTGCTGCGCAGGCCCGAACACGGGCCTGCAACCAGCGTTGGTAAATGGTGGTGTGCAGGTTGTGCAGCACCAGCTCGATGACAAACGGTGTACGTGGATTGCGGTCCAGCAAACGCGCGATGTGATACCCGAGCGGACGCACGCCCTGGCGGTGCACGTACAGCATCAGCTCGCGGTACACCGGATCGGCCAGCACCGCATCCATCTGCGCCAGCACGGCCTGCTGCGACGCCGGCAACGCCGCACGCAAGGCCGCGTCACGCTCGTACAGCAGCCGTTCGAAACGCCGCCAACCGCTGCCTGGCAACTGCTGGGCCAACGTCCACAACTTCTTGTTGAGTGCATCGTAATGGACAAAGCTGCCATGCCGCGCCAAGGCCTCGGCCGCCGCCGCGCTGACATCGGTGATCACGAAGTTCTCGGCCTGATTGTTGATGTCATCCAGGTACGCAGCATCGAAAGCATGCACGATATAGCCCGGCGCGCCCATGAATACCTGTCTACCCAGCGCGGAGGTCCGCACCGCCTTGCCGTCGCCGAACAATTCGCCTGCACTGCTGCCCAGCAGGATGCTGCGGGTGTCATGCAGGCTCAGGAAGGTACCGATCGACAGTTCGCCGGAGCTGAACGCGGTATCGAAGGCGGCATCACCAAACAACTCGCGAAACGTCGCCAGCTGCGCCACCTGCCGTCCTACCCCGCATTCGGAGCGGACACGGCCGGAATAGAACGCCTCCATCGCCACCGAATTGCGCGCCTGCGGCGCATAGCCGCGGCCGAAGCTGCGGAACCGCTGCCAGCCCTGCGCACGAGCACCATGGGCACCAAACCCGATCCAGCCCAGCTGCAACGCCGAGAAGCGATAGCCGGGGTTGTCCTGCAGGCGCGAACTTGCCGTGCGCGCCGCATCACCAAGTTTGAAAGCGTAGGCGCAGATGCTCGCCGGCTGCTGCAATACCTGCTCGGCCAACTGCTCGCGTTGTACGGCGCTGTAGACGCGTGGCACCTGCAGGCGCAGGTCACCCTGCGCCTGTGCTTCGGCCAGCGAAGCGCGTCGGCAGGGATCACCGCCGGTTATCTGCGGCGCGGGCGCCTCACTTGGCTCCAGTTGCCAACCCAGCTGCTGCAGAACAGCCATTTTGCAGCCGGCTTCAGCCAGCAACGGCATCGCCAACGCAGACAACACCAGGATCCATCGGCTGGCCCGCTGCTTCGCGTGCCAGCCAAACTTCATCGTGCCGGTTCCGCCGGAACCAGCGGTGTCGCCTGCTCCACGTAGTACTGCAAGCGCCCAAAGAAATTGCGGTAGAACTGCGCGTCCTGGACGGTGCTGCTGGCAACCCGCACCAGCGAGTCGTCATTGCTGCCGAACGGCAGCGACACCGAACCCAACGCGCCGACGCCAACGCTGGCCGAGGTCGGCGACTTCTTCAAGGCATAGCGGTCCTGCACCGCACTCACGAACACCTGTGCCTTGCCGACTCCCTGCGCGGCGCAGGACACCCGCAACACCAGTTGCTCATGCACCTCGTCCTTGGGCTGGAAGTTCTTGTTGCCCTCCACGTTGCTGGCATCGGCACGGGTGATCGCATAGCCCTGGCCAAGCAGCGCGCGTCGCGCGGCCTCGCAGGCCTGCGCCGGTTCAGCATCGATGCTGCGCGTATAGGTATCGCCCGAATCGAAGGATTCGCGCAGCAAGGTGCTGTTGACGGCCTTGCCGCCGCACGCGGTAAGCAACAGGCTCACAACGGCCAGCGCGGGCAGCAGATGTCGGCGCATGTGCAACTCCACAGTCAGCGAAGACCAACAGCATAACGCCGCCAACGCAGGGCTACGTTGACGGCGTTTAAAGCTTGCAGAACCCGTTGTCGCTGCGCTCAGCTCGGCTGTGCGCAGCGCGGTGTCAGTCGGCCCAGCGGCCCGGGCCGGTCGACTGCGGCAGCACCTGCGCCGACAGCGGGCGGTCCTTTTCCAGCACGTTCAAGGCATCGGCGAGGATCGAGGCCGACTCCCTCAACAGCGGGTCCGGACGCTTCTCGGCCGCCTTCTCACGGGCGGCATCCTTGACGATGTCACGCTCGTTGCCGGTCAGGCCATCGTCGTTGCTGTCCTCGGCCAGCGGATCCAGCGGCAGGCCAAGTTCCTTGCGGATCTGCTGGCGCTGCTTGCGCTGTGCTTCCTGCTTGTCACGCTCGGCACGGCGCTCGGCTTCGTTGAGCGATACGTACTTCTTGGCGGCCTCGGTGCGGAACTGCTGCACGTCCTCTTCCCACCACTGGAACTCACGGTCGGCGCGGATGCGCGTTGCATGCAGGGTTTCCAGGCGCGGCACGATCGGTGCGAAGTTGCCGTACTGGGTATGCGGCACGGCGGCAATGCGGGTCCACGGCAAGGCATTGTCGTAGGTGCTTTCACCAAACTCGCTGGCATCGACGCTGGCCGGGAAGGCCAGGTCCGGCACCACGCCCTTGTGCTGGGTGCTGGAGCCACTGACACGGAAGAACTGGGCGATGGTCAGCTTGACCTGGCCAAAGCGTTCCTTCTCGCTGGCCGGCCAACGGTCCAGCGGCACCACGTTCTGCACGGTGCCCTTGCCGAAAGTGGTTTCACCGATCACCAGGCCACGACCGTAGTCCTGGATGGCACCAGCGAAAATCTCCGAGGCCGAGGCCGAGCCACGGTTGATCAGCACCGCCAGCGGGCCGTCCCAGGCCACGGCCGGGTTGCGGTCGCTGTTGACGGTGACGCGGCCGCCGGATTCACGCACCTGCACCACCGGGCCCTGTTCGATGAACAGGCCGGTCAGCTCGATGGCTTCGTCCAGCGAACCGCCGCCGTTGTTGCGCAGGTCCAGCACCACGCCATCGAGCTTGTCGGCCTTGAAACCGGCCAGCAGCTTGGCCACGTCGCGGGTAGCGGAGGCATAGTCGGCGGCATTGCGGCGACGGCCTTCGAAGTCCTGGTAGAAGGTCGGCAGCTTGACCACGCCTATGCGGCGCTCCTGCTCGCCACCGACACCCGGGATGGTCATGGTCTCGCCCTTGGCGGCCTGCTCGGACAGGCGGATCTTCTGCCGGGTCAGGGTCAGCATGCGGTGCTTGCCATCCACGCCTTCGGCGGCCGGGATGTATTCCAGACGTACCTGGGTGTCCTTGGCGCCGCGGATCTTGCCGACCACATCGTCGATGCGCCAGCCGATCACGTCCTCGACCGGGCCGGAACGGCCCTGGCCAACGCCGACGATGCGGTCACCGGCCTTGAGCGTGCCGTCCATCGCCACCGGGCCCCCCGGCACCACTTCGCGGATCACCACCATGTCGTCCTGGCGCTGCAGCTGGGCACCAATGCCCTCCAGCGACAGCGACATGGCCTGGTTGAAGTTCTCGGCCGTACGCGGGGTGAAGTAATCGGTATGCGGATCGACGGCGCTGGTGTAGGCGTTCATGTAGAACGAGAACACGTCGTCACCCTTGAGCTCGTTGATGGTCTTGAGCAGGGTGTCGTAACGCTTGTCCAGGGTCTTGCGGATGTCAGCGGCCGGCTTGCCGGCCAGCTTCAGCCGCAGCCAGTCGTTCTTGACCGACTTGCGCCACAGCTCGTCCAACTCGGCGTTGGTTGCCCACGGCACGTCCTTGCGGTCGTAGTTGAAGCGCTCTTCAACAGTGAAATCAGGCTCCTGGCGCAGCAGGCGACGGGCATAGGCCACGCGCTCGCCCACCCGCTGGCGGTACACCGCGAACACCTGGTAGGCCGGATCCAGCTCGCCGGAACGGATGGCGTCACCAGTCCGAGCCGCCAGCGGCGCGAAGCGATCCACGTCCTCCTTGGTGAAGAACTGCTTGCCGCTGTCCAACGACTCCAGGTAACGCTTGAACACGTCCTGTGAAGTCGCCGCGTCGAGCTGGCGCGGGCGGTAGGCGTAACGGCTGTCCGACAACAAGCCGTAGACCAGCTTGGAGGTGGTGGCCTGGTCGATGGTCGCTGCCGAGGGCAAGGCCGTATCGGCGCGCGCCAGCAAGGCGGCGGGAGCGGTCAGCGCGAGGGCCAGCAGGAAAACGGGAACTCGGTAGTTCATCAAAATACTCGTGGCACCGAATGTTGTGGGGAGACTGCGGGCAAGTTCGACACGCCGACAGTGCCGAAAGTTTCGGCACTTGTCACCTTGCTTGGCTCCAGAGTAGCTGCCGCCCCGTAGCAGTTTGTGAATCGCTGCCGTGGCACCACTCGAACTGACGCGATCCCGGCTGCGGCAGTGGGCCGCAGCAGGATGCTGGGGTCTGGTTCAGACAGCGACGCCGGCGCCGGCCGCCTGCTGGTCGGCGTGGTAGGACGAACGCACCATCGGGCCGGAGGCAACGTGGGTGAAGCCCAGTTCGTAGCCGTAATCCTCGAACGCCTTGTACTCCTCCGGCGTCCAGTAACGCAGCACCGGGTGGTGGTGGGCGGTCGGCTGCAGGTACTGGCCGATGGTCACCATTTCCACGTCGTGCGCGCGCAGGTCACGCAGGGTGGCCTGCACCTGCTCGAAGGTTTCACCCAGGCCGAGCATGATGCCGGACTTGGTCGGCACGTTCGGATGCTGTGCCTTGAAGTTCTTCAACAGGGTCAGCGACCACTGGTAGTCCGCGCCCGGGCGTACGTTGCGGTACAGGTCCGGCACGGTTTCGATGTTGTGGTTGAACACGTCCGGCGGGTTCTGCGCGAGGATTTCCAGCGCGCGTTCCATGCGGCCCTTGCCACGGAAGTCCGGGGTCAGCACTTCGATGCGGGTCTTGGGCGACTTCTCGCGGATGGCGGTGATGCAGTCGACGAAGTGCTGGGCACCGCCGTCACGCAGGTCATCGCGGTCGACGCTGGTCACCACCACGTACTTCAAGCCCATGTCGGCCACGGTCTGGCCAAGGCTGGCCGGTTCGTTGGCGTCCGGCGGCTTGGGCCGGCCGTGGGCCACATCGCAGAACGAGCAGCGGCGGGTACAGACTTCACCCAGGATCATGAAGGTGGCGGTGCCATGGCCGAAGCATTCGTGGATGTTCGGGCAGCTGGCTTCCTCGCACACCGTCACCAGGCGGTTCTCGCGCAGCTTGGCCTTGAGGTTGGCCACAGCATTGCCCGAAGGAATGCGCACGCGGATCCAGGAAGGCTTGCGCAGCACCGGCGCGTCGGCGAACTGCACCGGCGAGCGGTTGATCTTGTCGCCGCCAAGCTGTTTGACACCGGCCTGCAACGGTGCGGACGGAATGTCGCCCTGCACGACCTGCAGGGGGATGGAGCGCGTGGTGGTTTCAGTCATGGCGTTATCAGCGGTCTCAGAGCCGCGTAGTCAGATCGGGCAGTTCGGGCGTCGGCTGCAAGGCCAGGCCGAACTGCTGGGCCAGATGGGACAGCAGCACCGACTTGACCGCTTCGATGCCCGAAGGACCGCCCAAGTCTAGCACCGAGGTCACCTGCATCCCGGCGTAACCGCAGGGGTTGATGCGGTGGAAGGGTTCCAGGTCCAGCGACACATTGAACGCCAGCCCGTGGAAACTGCAGCCGCGGCGCACGCGGATGCCGAGCGCGGCGATCTTGGCGCCGCCGACGTAGACACCGGGCGCGCCGTCCATGCGTTCGGCACCGATGTTCCATTCATCCAGCGTATCGATGATGGCCTGCTCGATCCGGCACACGTAATCGCGCACACCGATGCCGAGCCGGCGCAGGTCCAGCAGCGGATAGACCACGATCTGTCCCGGCCCGTGATAGGTCACCTGGCCGCCGCGGTCCACATGCAGCACCGGGATATCACCGGCCGCGAGCACGTGCTCGGGCTTGCCGGCCTGGCCCAGGGTGAACACCGGGTCATGCTCGACCACCCACAGCTCATCGGCGGAGTCGTCGGTACGGGTATCAGTGAACTGCTGCATGGCATGCCAGACGGGCTCATAGCCCTGCCGGCCCAGATCCCGCAGCAACGCTGGCCGCAGCGCCTTGCGCTGCGTTTCTGCCGCACAGGCGGTTACAGCGTCCACTTCACTTCCGGATGCTCACGCATCGCCGTGTGGGCAGCATCGTACTGTTCGCGGCTCTCCGCCTTGAAGGCGATGCGCACCGAGACGTACTTGCCGTTGGAGGACTGTTTCCAGCTGATGCGCTCTTCCAGTACCTCGATACCGGCGCTTTGCAGCAACTTGGGCAGTTCAGCTTCCAGGCCGATATTGGCTGCGCCCATGGCGCTGAGCTCAAAGGTACCGGGGAACTGGAAGCCGTGTTCAGGGTTGTCGGACTTGATTTCCATGCCGCCATTATCGGGGCGAACGCCTACAAACCCAAGGCCACAGCCGATCCACAGCCTTCCACCGGCGCCGGGTAGTGCCGAGCCATGCTCGGCAGGGGCCGTTCCCAACACACCTGTCCGTAGTGCCGAGCCATGCTCAGCAGAAGCCTTACCGGCAACGCTCGCAGTAGGAGCGGCGTCAGCCGCGAAGCTCATGGATGTTCAGGTTGCGGGCATTGCCATTGATGCAGATGGCCAGCTTCGCGGCTGACGCCGCTCCCACATTGGCCGCAGGGCAAGCCCCTGCCGAGCATGGATCGGCACCACAGCCCCGCCCGGAAACCAGAAAGGCCGCTTGCGCGGCCCTTCTGCGGGGGTAAACCCAGGCTTACTTGGACAGCTGCAACAGGGTGGACGACACCCAGCCACGGTTGCCCAGTTCGTCCTCGACTTCCCACATCACGCCTTCCTTGGTGCCGGTCGGGTACAGCATCATCCCGGCTTCCAGGGTGCGGACCGGTGCACCGGTGCCGCGGGCATTGGCCAGCAGGCGGCCGGCACGGGTCACCGTCACCGCCTGCTGCGCGTTGGCGGCAGAGGCGTTATCCGGCAAGCCACCCAGCTGCGCGATGATGTCGGTATAGGCCTGCAGGTAGGCCATGGTGATCACCTGGCCGATTTCGGTGTTGGCATAACCGCCAACGCCCGCAGCGCCGAGGCCGCTGCCGCCGAACAGGCCGCCGCTGGCACCGAAGCCCATGTCACTCTTGCGCGCCGAACCTTCGGAGATGGCGACCTGCTCAGACGAACGCACGTCGGTCACGGTCAGCACCACGTCAGCAGTCTTGCTGGTGAAGTTCAAACCACCCACGACCGCACCTGCGCGACCACCGATCAGGCCACCAAGCAGGCCACCGATACCACTGCCACCGGCGTTGCTGTTCTGCGAGATCAGGTCCGGGATCATCACGTAGTCAGCAGCCTTGATCTGGCCCTTGCCGACGTTGGAACGACCACGCAGGTCGCCACTGGCTGCCAGTTCACGCTCGAACTGACCAGCGGCCATACCGGCACCGCGATCCACCAGGGTGAAACAGCGCGAGCGGCTGACAAAGGCCTTGATCAACCGCGACGGCGCCGGCAGCTGCTGACCGGTCCACCAATGGGTGGAGTCTTCCGGCTCGATCACCGACAAGGTGCCGATCGGACGCTGGCAGGTTGGAATCTGTGCGGCAGCCTGTTGGCGCTGTTCCTGCGCCTGGGTGCCCTTGTTCTTGAATGCGGCCTCGGCCGGCTGGCTGCTGACAGCAGCGGCGATACCCAGAGTGAAAACAGCTGCAGCGAGCGGCGAAAAAACGTTACGCATCTGATACTTCCCCATTAACCTGCACCTTACGAGGTGCGTTCCTTTGGCTTTGAGACCCTGCGGTAAGACTCTGTCCCTGATGTTACCTGGCAGACGAGCAAGGTCCGGTCCGCCGGAATCCTAACCCAGACCGGTGTCAGCGTGCATGACGTTTTTGTGAGGCAGCTCCCTTTACATGGACTGAAGCTGCACCTGTATCACCCAGTCTCTCCGAAAAAATGGCGGCCAGACGACATCGGTCACCTCCAGTTCGCCATCGCTTTCGTTGCAGAAGCCATCGTAGCGCCGCATCACCCAGAACCCCATCCAGCGCGGAGATCGCGGGCATATCCCCATTCAGCCCCGACCACATGCAGCCAGCTGAACCGAAGCGCATGCACCAACTCCAGAAGCGGCACCAGGTATCGACTGAAGACAGGGCTGGATGCATGAACGACAGCCACGCTGCGGTCTGCCTGTGCACGCCAACTGCGCACCAAAACGAATGCGCGCCAACAACGCGTCACCCACATGAGGACTGTCTCACCAGGGAAAACTTCCATCCCGCCAGACCGACGAAAGCCAGACCAGGAAAGCGGCGACAATGACGAGCGCAATTGAACCGCGCCGCGCGCATGCATACGAAGCGCCCTCCAGCCAAGACCACCCACCTCGTCTGGTGCGCGCATCCACGCGCGGAAATCCATCGTCACACCCACAACAATCTGTCCGCTCGATAGCGATATGCCGACCCACAACGGATCACTAAGCTGCATGTCACTCTGCCGGCGAGGAGTCCGTACATGAAGAAAGGCACCCGACTGCTGTTACTGATGGCAGGCAGCCTTGCAATCCCCCCCGCTTGGGCAGCGCAACAATGCGCACAAAGCGCCTTGAGCGACCACCCGCCTGCAATCAATTTCCGCGTCGACAATGACCTGCTCGGCGGTGCACAGCAGGATCAGGGATACACCAATGGCGCGATGTTCACGCTGGTGTCGCCCAACCTGCAGGACTACACCGACGACCCCTGCCTGCCGCGCCTTGCGCGCTGGATGAATCGTCACCTGGAACGCCTGCATCCTGGTGAATTCCAGCAGCAGAACATGATTTTCAGTTTCGGCCAGGGCCTGTACACACCGACCGACAACACCCGTAGCGACCTGATCGAAGATGACCGCCCGTATGCAGCGGTGTTGATGGTCAACTTCGGCTACAACGCGCGTAACGGCAACCACCTGCGCACCACCCAGTTGGCGCTGGGGATGGTTGGCCCCTCCGCGCAGGGAAAGCAGGTGCAGGATGCCGTGCACAGCGTTCTTGGCGATGAGAAGTTCATGGGCTGGGACAACCAGTTGCATGACGAACCGGTGTTCAAACTCTTGCATGAGCGTATGCAACGCTGGCCTGCCGAAGGTAACGCGAGCGGTTGGGGCTGGGACGCGATCAGCCATTGGGGTGGCGCCATCGGCAACCTGGCTACGTATGCCAATGTTGGTGGCGAAGTACGTTTCGGCTGGAAGCTGCCTGACGACTTCGGCAGCTCACCGATGCGCCCCGCCGGTGAGAACACCGCACCCACCCGCCGCGGCCGTGCAGAAGGCTGGTCCAGCCATCTGTTCGTCACCAGCGACGCGCGTTGGGTACTGCGTGACATCACCCTGGATGGCAACACCTTCCGCAACAGCCACAGCGTGGACAAGCGCCCGTTTGTCGGCGACATCGGCTATGGCGTTGCAGTGATGCGTGGCAAGTGGAAATTCGCGCTGGCGCGTTACCACCGCACCCGCGAATTCGACGGCCAGAAAGAGACGCCGGTATTCGGCAGCTTCACCATCAGCCGCACGCTTTGATTGCAGCTGCCGGCGCAGCGCAGTTGCTGCGTTTTGTAGAAAGAGAAAAGCGCAAAAGCGCCCTCACCCCAACCCCTCTCCCGCACGCGGGAGAGGGGCTAGCAATGCGTCGGCTGCCAGTGCACTAGCCCCTCTCCCGCGTGCGG